>DATEMU010000014.1 GCA_035275405.1 Phycisphaerae bacterium | reverse complement strand
GCCAAATAGGTCGAGCACGTTCTCGCCGGCGCGCGACGAATACTGCATCGCGCGAATCGCCAACTCGACGGGCTTCTCGGTTAAGTGGATCATCGCGTTGGGGTTTACTTTCTTGACGTGCCACAGGTCGGTCGCATTGTTCGGGCCGAGATACACGTGCGCCGCGCCTTCGCGCCAACCGTAGAAACAGATCTCGAAGGCCCCCATGAAATCCTTGCGCGTCAGGACCGGATGCTCCTTGTCCCACACGATGCCTTGGCTGAAATAGAGTTCGTTGGCCTTAAGGACCGGCGGGTAGTTGCCGAGGTTTGCGTATCCACCCCAGATGTAGAAGCCGCGGCCGGGTGTCAGCACGCGTGCCATGTTCTCAAACCAGGTCTGAAGCAGGGCGTCGAATGCTTCGTCCGTGACGAAGTCATTCGCCAGCGGACGGTCTTTGGCGCGGAGCTTGGTGGTCGTGCGTTTCTTCTCGCCCTGGCGGGCGACGTCGAACGATTGGTGATGCGTGCGTTTTTTCGCTTTGGGAAATGACGAGTTGCCCGCGGCGATGGCATTGTTAGAGCGCGGCTCAACTTTTACGTTGTATGGCGGATCGGTGTTAACGAGATGGATCGGCGCGCCGTCGAGCAGGCGATCGACGTCGGCGGCGCTGCTGCTATCGGCGCACAGGAGGCGGTGATTGCCGAGAATCCATAAATCATTCGGTTGCGTGACCGCCTTGTCCGGTGGCTCCGGCACATCGTCTGGATCGGTCAAACCCTGCTTGATGCCCGGATCGAATATGACGGCCAGCTGGTCGGCGTCAAATCCAAACGACCCCCAGTCGATGTTGACGTCCTTCAGCTCCGCCATCTCGATCGGCAGCAGTTCGAAATCCCACTTCGAAAGTGTTCCTACCTGATTGTCCGCAATTCGAAAGGCCTTGATCTGCTCGGGCGTAAGGTCGGTCGCCCGGATCGCCGGCACCTCCGTCAGTCCCAGTTGTCGGGCGGCCTTGGCGCGTGTATGCCCGGCAATTAGAACGCCGTCGGCGTCCACAATAACCGGGCATTTGAAGCCGAACGACTTGATTGATTGAGCCACGGCGGCGATGGCGTCCTCGCTGATGATGCGAGGGTTCTTCTCATACTCGCGAATCGAATCAACCTGTAGCATTTCGATCTTCATCGTTCGACGTCCTGTCAGTCGTGGGCTATCTCCGCCGTCCCCGTCCCCTTCGCCGTCGCCTTCGGGCGGCCATGAACATGAACTTCGCCGCTGAACCCATCGTCGCGAGGTTGGACCGGGGAACCGCCTCGATGATCAGTTGCGGCTCATCCAACGTGCATTGCCGGGTGCCAGCGCCGAACTCATAACTCCAACCCAACCCTATCGATCCACCGGCTTGTGCCGAAGCCTGGAGGGCGTCGATAACCGACGCCAAATCCGTCGTCTGTGGGCCAACGACCGGAAGGTCGGCCGCGAGGGGTGCGGCAGCCCCGATGGCCGCAAACAGCGTGGCGTCCGGTGCCGAAAGCGCTTCGTTGATCACCCCGACCTGTAGCACGCCGCCGGGGTTGGAAATGCTGGCGATCCCCCACGCAAGGTAGGCTGATTGGATTTGAAATTGCCGCAGGGGTTCGAGGGAAAAATAGGCAAATGCATGGATCACTAATTGGCCCGAACGCCGGACCAGGATGGGCGCGGTCACATTGCGGAAGTACGAACCAAACTCGTTCGCGATGTGCCCAAATCCCGACGTCGTGGGCGGCAGATTGAAAACCTCGGGGTCCATGCTCGTCACTCCGGCGTCGACCGCTCATCGCTCGCCACACCGCCGCCAACTTTCGCCCCCAACGCCCCACGTTCGCCCCCGTCGCGACGGGTGGGAACGGGCGACGTTGGGTACGCCGCCACGCGCCGGGTCGCCCAGGGCCCAACGGGTCGCGTCCTCGGCCAACCCAGGAACCCGCCAGGACCAACCCCTGGCCAGATCGCACGCAACTCACGGCGGTGGCGCGGGTTGTAAAAAATCGGACAGCGCGAAAGTGTTTCCATTCCTTTGACGTATTCCAACGCCCTCAGCGCGCAGCATCGCCGGGAAGGAACCATTGAACCCAAAGATGCCACGCTCATGGCACTCCATGCGATCCTCCAACGCGCAGCCCATCGGCCACGCGCGGGGGAACCGCCTACGGGTTACTTATGCCGTTCAGAGCGGGGTTGTCCGGAGAATTCAAAAAAAATTGCGACGCCGGCAGCAGCCGGGCATGACCCATAGACAGGCCATGATGAAGGGTGGAATGCGCCAATCAAGGGGGGGCGCGGCAGGCGCAGCAGGGCGCGGCAAGGGTTTCCGTATAAGCGCCACGCGAGGGGATTGGCCGGTAATACGGAAAAGGCTGTGGCGCCCTGCCGCGCTTGTTGCGCACCTACTCTTGGCCCGTCTCAAAGTCATTGGGCGCTTGGACTTGCAGTCCGATTCCTCGGAAGCCTCGAACGCTCTTGTTGTGTTCCTGACCATTCCCTTCCTTAACACCCTCTCTGCGGCGGAGACGGCCAAACAAGGCGCTTCGGTCCAAGGGCTGGCGGTCACCGCTATTCTGTGACCACTCTTGATAGGCCGCGAAGATCGCGGCGCGACTGGCCCAGGCCTGAGGCTGAAATACACAACGGTCGGCGAAGAACTCGCTGAGGAAGTCCTGTTCGCATCGATAATCCGAGGTGGCCGAGGTGACGGCCGCCGGTTCGCCGAGGCCCTCCCGCAGCCAGTCGAGGCATCCTCGGACCAGCCAGGCCAATATGCCGGACCACTCGGCAACCAGCTTAGCCAGGAGATTCGGATCGCGCTGGTCGGGCGGGATCACTACGTTGAAGGGGACCAGTCGAATGCGCCGCCACGCAGCCTCGGAATTCTCTCGGATGATGGGCTGGTTGTTCGTCACCATGATTAGCTTGTGCGTACGTGGGAACTCGAAATAGTCCTTCCGCATGAAACGGCCCTTCAGGCGGGCGTTGCCTGTCAACCGCTTGACGAGCTGCAGGCGTAGCGTTGCCGCCTCCTCGCTCTCGCTGGCGATAACCAAGCGCCGGCCGCAGAGGTCGGCGATCTCGGTGGGGTGTTCACGGTGTTTGGTGACGGTCAGGAGGTCAGGCGGCGACTCACTGGCATATTCACCCATGAGGCTGGTGATGGTGTCGAGGAGGACGTTTTTTCCGTTGTTACCTTGACCGTAATAGATCGGCATCAGTTGTTCGGTGACGTCGCCGGTCAGGCACATGCCTTGCAAGCGCTGGACGAAGGTGATGAGTTCGTCCTGTGTAAAGATCTCCTCCAGGAACTGATCGAACCGGGGACATGTCGCCTCGGGGTCGTATTCGACAGGGGCGAGCTTGGTGATTAGGTCCAGTTGCTGGTGCGGTCGAAGTGCGCCAGTCCGCAGGTCGATGGTGCCATTGAGGCAATTGAATGCCCAGCGGTCGGCGTCGAGGTCATCGGGGGCGACGGCGACGTCCGGCTGGGCCAGCGCCGCCATCGCCATCAATCGATCCCGTTTCTGACTGGCCATTGCCCAGCCGATCAGCTTGTCTTGTTTGTCGTCGGAACCCCGCTTGGCTTCGTCGAGGATCGCCAGGGCAGTTTGTTTACAGAGCTTGACGATTCTGCCGTGCTCGTCCCGTTTCCATCGCCGGCCATCCCAGATGAGCCACTGATTCATTCCGTGGCAATAGCGAATCTTGTGGCCGAAGCGCTGTACAAGACGGGCGGCGTTGCCCACATCGGTCATCAGCGCCGCAATTTGCGCGGCGCTCATGCTGGAGGCCGGGACGCCAAGGTCTTCGAGCCGCGCCCCAAATTCCCCGGCGCTCTCGACGATTTTCCGGGCCGATTCGAGCTTGTGATTCAGTTCCTTGTCGGTCCATTGCTCCCCGTTGGTTTTCTTTTCGTTAAACCAACGCATGACCCGCCACGCCGCGGATTCGTCGAGCCCGAAGCGGAAGCACTCACACGCCGCTCGTAGGGTTGAGTCGTGGCCGCCATTGCCACTGACGGCGTCCGGGCACTTGGCGACGTAGGCCAGGCAACGCTGCTCGCGGGACTCCATGTCAACCGTCAATGCCTTGGGGAGGGCCTCTTCGAGGATTTCTCGTGGGGGCGATGATTCTGCCGTATCCGACGTTGGCGATGCCTGTGGCCAAAACCGCTCGCAAAGCGCCTTGAGCGGCTCCTGTCGTTCTTCCACCGCCTGCGATGTGCCCGCAATATGGTCGCCGGTGACGGTGAAGAACCGCTTACTATCGTAGATCTCGGCGTGTTTGAAACCCGAGACCTTCTTGCTCTTGCAACCAGCCCAGGAGGGCTTCGTCGCCTTGATGAATAATTTGACGCCGGCCCCACTGGGCGAGATCTCCGCATAGCTGTCCAGGTCGTCGATGATCGCTCGGGCCTCGGGGACGATCTGACCATTCACGATGCATCCATCCAGGTCGATGCCGCAATAGGGATCGTCGGCCGTCAAGACAAAACCAATTCCGTCGAGGCCGCCACGCGCGCAGGCGATCACGGATTGGTCAAAGGTCGCCCACGTGCCGGGATCTATAGTGGACGCCTTGACCCCTTTCAGCGGATTCACGGGCACCTTTGTTGGATGACCGTCGCGCTCCTCGTAACCCCAGGCGACCCATTGGGGCTGGTCGCGCAAGGCGACGGGCACCTGCGCACGAATCAGATCGAAATCGACGGAATAAGGCGATGGAGACAAGGGCGCTTGGTCGTCGTTCGCGGCGCTATCCATGGGCCGCCGCCGTTTCCGCCCTGACCCCCTCTGGCCGCACCTGAAACGCCGACTCGCCAAACTCACGGTTCAATAGGCCGGTGAAAACCTTAATCAGAGCCGTGCCGACCTCGCCAGCGCCATCGACCGTGATCTGGCGGTTGGCCCGATCGACGCGATAACCGGCCTCGAGGCGCACCCGTGCCTCGCCAAAGAGGCCCTCCACGGACAGCAGGGCCAGGTGCAAGGTCATCTCCGCGTCGGACAGCGACGCGCTCGGTTCAAACTCAAAGCGAAACATGTCTGACTTCATGGTGTACTCCTATCGAACCCCTATTTAGGGTCGTCACCGGTTACTTATGCCATCCGCGCACGGCGTGCCCATAAAAATCAGGGTTCATCCAGGCCCGCAGCCCTGAAACGCTGACGGATCATCTCAATGAAGCACTCTAACTCTCGTGGGGTAATGCCCATGTCTTGGGCAATGGCGGTTTTGGTTTCGTGCGGCAGCCGCTGGCACAGCTTGCGGAGGTTAGGCGGCAGGTTCGCTAACACGCCTTCGACGGTCAGCTTCTGGTTGATCCGCTCGGTCTCGGACTTGGCTTCGAGGCCCAGTCGACGCGCGTGGTCGGCTTCGTTGAGGAGTTCGGCCCCGGTGACGGGCCGGCCCTTGTCTTCGCCGACCGCCACGTCGAGCGATTGGACAATTCGCCCCTCGCCTCGTTTTTGGCGCCCTCGGTCGCGGAGGTACATCTTGACGGCGGAATCCACGACGCGGGCGATAAAGGTGTTAAGAGCGGCCCGGGCGGGGTCGAATTTCGGCAGTTGTTGGATCAACCTTGCGGCCAACTCCTGCCGCACGTCATCCTCGTCAGAGCGGCTGAAGCCGGTCCGCCGGACTAACTTCTGGGCCTTGATTCGGATCAGGGATCGGGCATACGCGGGAAGATCCGCGTCGCGGGGGAGGGACGCACCCATGATGGCCTCCGGGTGCCGGAGGCCTCTGCCCGCGATGGGTCACTGATGCGCGCGGAATCTCCGCGTGCGGCGCGCGCCGCCCAAAATCAGAGATTCACGACGAGTGACCGGCGGGTTATGACCTCACGGCCTATACCCGCACCCGTCGATGTCGCGGTTTTGGTAGGTTTTGAGTGTTGCGACACGCCCGTTTAGGGCGCGTAAGTTATTCAGAATCCTGAGATTGCGATGGCGTGGAAAATCTTTTCCTCTTGTCGCGTTGCTGCGACGCGATAGTGCGACGTACCGAAGCGCTGTTGTACTCAGATCTAACAGCGGCGGGGCCGCCCTTGCGTCGTACCGCTCGCATTACTGCGTCCTTCGAAACCTTTTTGTGGTCATCGCTCAAGGACGCGGCCGCCTTGCGGTAAGAGCCTTCCTTCACATAGGTGCTAATCAAATCGTCGTCCTTCAGGAGTGATTTCATTACGACTGTTGCGATAGCGAGTTTTAGTTTTTCTCGTTCACGGCGAGTTAATTTTTCCGGAGCCTTTGCAATCTGTTCTAGCGAATCAAGGAGCGTAAGGCCCGATGGCGTGATTGAATAACCCGATCCCCTATCTTTGAGGTACAAGGCGCCGCAACGCAGTGGTCGAGCTTTGGTGAATGAAGTCTTGACCTCCTCAATAGACACGAAAAAAGGGGACTCGCGGCTGCTTCGAGTAGACTTATTTGCTTTCACCTCTCCTCCAGGCCTACCGGGCTGTGCGGGGTCTCGCCATGGCCCCCATTCGAACGAGTAGATTGGACCCCTGGGAGTGTGGAGAATGCACGGGCATCGCTGAATAGGAAGCCAGCGATCTCGCGCCGCACACCTGACGTAGTGTCGCCTTAGAAGCGATGACAATTCGTGCTTGATTTTATTCGGTTCGAGACCTGTCCATAGCTGGAGGATTAGCTCTGGGACATTGTCGCCGAACCTAATTCGCCAGGGCTTCGCCTTGGATTCAACGGTTACGAACTCGCATCCCCGGGTTTGAAGTGATTCGAGTGTTCGAAGGAGTATCTCTTGAAGCTTGTTCGGCTTGAATGGCATAGCGCATCACATCGTTGACGACGAAGTCTTGGCCGGTGCGCGGACGATGAATTCGTGCCCGTCGAACGTGTCCACGGCATCAACGCAGATCATTAGTAGCCCGAGCTGGAAGTCGCAGTAGAACGCCCGGCCAGTGTTGTAGCAGAGGCTGCGGATATGGTCGAGCATGATCGACGACAGGCGGGTGTTGTCCGTGTGGGTAAGAAAAGTCAGGATAGAAAATCACCTATATGTTCCGCGCTACTTTACAACTCGTAATCGCGGGCCTTCGGAGGCCATAAGCAGCTGTGCTACGGCATATGGTTTGGCGTTAAGTCGCTGAGCCAACGCCTCTAGCGTCGAACTCAAAAGGATGGCTTGCACTGATTTATCTACTACTGTCGGCGACTCCCTGGGGATAATGACAGGTTCTGCCTTTCGCCATCCATGCTTGCTTATTGCCATGAATAGTTGCTGCGCCTTCCTTTCGCTTATTACTTGTAATCGCTTGGCCTTCATGATCAGCGCCTGAAGCGACACCTTCCATCTAGCTTTTAGCGGTATCAACGATTGTAGAGTCACATTCGCCGGAAACTCGTTTTCGATTGCTTCTGTTGGGAGTAGGAATTCGCTCGCGAAGAGATCGGCCTCTTGTTCTTGATTCTCGCTGGGCATTCTGTGCATTAGAACGTGGCCAATTTCGTGGCTGAGCGTCCAACGAATCCTGTCACCTGGCCGGTCCCTATTGATAAAAAACAGCGGCGGAAGCATCGGCGTCCATTGGCTTATGGCGTCGATGGATTGGCTTCCAAACGACACCGGGATAACGATGCCGCCAGCGGCCTCTACGAAATCCACAAGGTTTTCCACAGGCCCCAACGGCATTCCCCAGGAGGCTCGCGCAAGGCGTGCAATCGCATCGGTGTCGTATTTGAATCTGCTTATGTCAAGCTGTGGAAATCCGTTATCTGATTCGATCTCTACTTCAGAGAGTATGCGCGCCACCTGCATTCGTAAGATATTGATGATCGCGTGTATTCGCTTGAGTTCGCCGACCGGCATTCGCTTGAATTTTCGGTAATAGAGACAGCCGCTTGTGAGTCCATACACGTCATCGGTTTGAAAGAAAAACGAAACAGGGTAATCAAGTGAATCTGCCAGCCGGCGTAATGTTTCGTCGTCCGGCATTATCGTCCCGTTTTCAAACCTCGAAATGCTAGACTGCCGAATCTCTGCGGCCTCTGCCAACGCGGACTGGGTAAGTCCGCGCGATTCTCTTGCGAGAACCAGCATCTTGCGGTTCAGGGCTTCCATTTACCTGCCTTCGATCTTCTTGACTTTGACTCTCGGAGTCGGGGGTGTTGGAGGCTTCCTGATGATCGGAATATTCGCCTCGCCGTCGTCGTCGCCCGCTTCCCTTATGATTTTGTGCGGCTCCCAGTAATGTTGCCGATGGCCTTGGCATGTCAACCACATGCCAGTAGTAGTAAACTTGCCTGGATCAAACCAATATCCGAACACAAGCCAGCGGGCTTTTGGGATGTGAATGAGGGCGCCATCGAAATCGTGATCTCCAACGTCGTCCTGCGTGTGCGTAATGACGTTGCTATAGAAAAGCTGATGGTCTACCTTCTTGACTCTGACATAGTACTCTCCCCCAACGTTCAAATAAGAAAATGGCAGGAGTTTTGGGAGTGATACGCCAGTGGGGAACTCGCTCTCTACGATGCGCGCCCATATTAGGTCATTGATATTGCTGGCATGCGACCGCGGGCCTAGCCTCATGAGCATCAAGTCATTCGCGGCCTTCTCGGACCAATCGCCACAGCCGCCGGTTACGGCTTCCGCAAGAATCTTGGTAACTGCAGCGGTACTTCGGATCGCTTTGCGGCGAGCCGCCGCGTCCCTACGAAACGGAAGGTATGGTTGGCTTGGCATCGAATCATAGTACCAACAGATCGACGCAAATCAACATAAAAAATGCGTAGGATTATGCGACAATAGTATGCGTGCCGTAAACACAGCAATAACAATATGTTATGGTATTTCTATTCTTTCCGCCGGCCTTGGCAGCCTTCTGGGCAATCTCGCGTCACTTTGCCGGGCTGAGTGTTCCCGCCCCTCAGATTGCCCCCCTTGCCCAAAGTGCGGCGTGCATCTTCCTGACGTTCGTGGAATCGGAAGCCTGTTCGTTGCATGGAACTTGATGAGCACCCGCTTACTCACACCTCAAACACCTTCAACACCTCGTCGCCGTAATGATTGATCACCTTCACCGCGATCTTGCCAGTCTTGGGATTGGCGAAGGGGCGATTCGCAGGACATCGACCTCTCAGGCTACTTCGGATGCCCATCCCTCACACAAGAGTTCTGCCTGTTCAAGAACCGTCTTTGTCGCCGCCTCCTGTTTATCAGGAGGGTATCCGTACTTGCGCAGGATTCGCTTCACGAGCACGCGGAGCTTGGCTCGGACCGACTCCTTAATCGTCCAGTCGATTGTCGTGTTCGCCCGGACCGATTCGACGAGTTCGCGGGCGATCTTCTGAAGCGTCGGATCGCCGAGTACCTTCACCGCGCTATCGTTCACCCCAAGCGCGTCGTAGAAGGCCACTTCATCATCGGATAGTCCCAGCGCCGCCCCGCGTTCGTCCGCCTCGCGCATGTCCCTGGCCAACGCGATCAATTCCTCGATGACCTGCGCGGCCTCGATCGCGCGGTTCTGGTACTTTTTGAGGGACTCTTCCAACATTTCGGCGAACGAACGCGACTGGACCAGATTCTTTCGACGGCGCGACTTGATCTCGCCAGTAAGCAGCTTCCGCAGCAATTCCACCGCGAGATTGCGGTGCGGCATTCCCCGGATCTCCGCAAGGAACTCGTCGGATAGGATTGAGATATCCGGCTTCTTGAGTCCCGCGGCCGCGAAGATATCGATGACTTCCTCCGACGCCACCGCCCGACTCACTAATTGGCGAATTGCGAATTCAATGTCCTCCGGCGGTCGTCCCTCCCGCGCGGAGGCCTTCGTCAGCGCCGCCCGAACCGCCTGGAAAAACCCCACGTCGTCGCGAATACGCATCGCCTCATCGTGTGGCACGGACAGGGCGAACGCCTGTGACAATTCCTTCACCGCCAACAGGAACTTGCTTTTACCGTCCCGTTTGGACAAGACATGTTCCTGTGCCGCGGGCAGCAACGACAACCGCTGCTCGGGCCGACCGGTATTCCAGTCCGACCAGTCGAAGCCCTCGAAGATTTGGCAGCAGACTTCGTGCTTCTCCAGCATGAGGGCGACGGCCTCTTCCTGGTCGATAGCCGTCTGGCCGGTCCCGCCGCTCTCGGTATAGTCCGACAACGCTTTTTTGAGTTCATGGGCCAGGCCCAGGTAATCGACCACCAGACCGCCGGGCTTGTCGCGGAAGACCCGATTGACGCGGGCGATCGCCTGCATCAGCCCGTGGCCGCGCATCGGTTTGTCGACATACATCGTGTGCAGGCACGGCGCGTCGAAGCCCGTCAGCCACATATCGCGGACCATCACGATCTTGAACGGGTCGTTCGGATTCTTGAATCGCTTGGCCAGCTCCTCCCGCTTAGATTTGTTGCGAATGTGCTGTTGCCAATCCGTCGGGTCGGACGCTGAACCCGTCATGACGACCTTGATCGTGCCACGGTCGTCCGCCGCGTCGTGCCATTGTGGACGTAACGCGACGATCTCTTTGTAAAGCTCGACGCAAATCCGCCGGCTCATGCAGACGATCATGGCCTTGCCTTCCATGCCATCCTCAAGCCGCCGCTCCCAGTGGGCGACGAGATCGGCGGCGATCAGCTTGACCCGCTTCTCCGACCCGACCAGCGCTTCGAGCTGCGCCCACTTGGTCTTGAGCCGCTCCTTGTTCTCGATCTCCTCGCCCTCCGTCGCCTCCTCAAAGCTCTCGTCGAGCGTGGGCCGCTCCTCGGGCTTGAGGGCCAGCTTCGCCAGGCGGCCCTCGTAGTAGATGGCCACCGTCGCGCCATCCTCCACGGCTCGCTGGATGTCGTAGACGCTGATGTAGTCGCCAAAGACGGATCGGGTATTGGCGTCGGCCTTCTCGATCGGCGTACCGGTGAAACCGATGAAGGACGCCTTCGGCAGCGCGTCGCGCATGTGCCGGGCGAAGCCGTCGATGAAGTCGTATTGGCTCCGGTGGGCCTCGTCGGCGATGACCACGATGTTGCGCCGATCGCACAGCACCGCGTGCTTGTCCCCCTTTTCCTCGGGGAAGAACTTGTGGATCGTGGTGAAGACCACGCCACCGGACGCCCGCGCCAATCGTGCCCGCAAATCGGCGCGGTCGGTCGCCTGCTCCGGCGGCTGGCGCAGGAGTTCGTCGCACCGCGAGAACACGCCGAACAGCTGGTCGTCCAGGTCGTTCCGATCCGTCAGCACGACGATCGTCGGGTTCTCCATCGCGGCGTCGGCGATGACCCGTCCAGCATAAAACGCCATTGTCAGGCTCTTGCCCGAGCCCTGCGTATGCCAAACCACGCCCACCCGTCGATCGCCGGTCACCGCGGACGCTTTTACCGTTTCGCTCACGGCCTGGTTCACCGCATGAAACTGGTGATACCCGGCCATCTTCTTGTAAACGCGCCCGTTCCCCTCGTCTTCGAAGACGATGAAGTGCTGGAGCAGTTGCAAGAAACGCCTTTTCTCGAAAACCCCGGTCAGCAAGACTTCCAACTGGGCCATCCGCACCGGCGCGAGTGTTTCGCCATCGGTCGTCCGCCAAGGCATGAACCACTCGCGGTCGGCTGTTAGCGTGCCGATCCGAGCGCCGAGACCGTCTGAGATGACCAGCGCCTCGTTGTACGCAAGAAGCGCCGGGACCTGCTGCTTGTACGTCTGGAGTTGGTTGAAGGCGGTCCAGATCGTCGCCTGTTCGTCCGCCGCGTTCTTGAGTTCGATTACGGCCAGCGGGAGCCCATTAACAAAAACGACGATGTCCGGGCGGCGGTTGTATTGGCCATCCGCTACCGTGAACTGGTTGACCGCCAGCCAGTCGTTGTTCTCGGGGTTATCGAAATCGACGAGCCGGACGATGACGCCGCCGATCGATCCGTCGAGCCGCTTTTGCTCGATAGTGATTCCATCGACCAGCATCCGATGGAAGGCGCGATTTCGGCTGACGGCGTCCGTCGCGTCTACACGCGTTACGCGCCTGAATGCCTCATCGAGGGCGTCGGGGGAAACGCTCGAATTAATTCGGACCAAAGCCCTGCGCAGCCGCGTGGCGAAAACGACCTCGTCAAAGGAGCCACGCTCCGCACCGGGAGCATCGGGCGCAAGCTCTGGGCCGTGGCGAAGTCCATATCCAAGCGATTGCAGCCAAGTCAGCGCGGCGAGTTCAACGTCGTATTCATTCACACGCTCATCCTACAACGGATAAGGGCGATAGCGCCGAAGCAATCGGCTGAAATTCTTCGCGACAGCACGGACGGAAGCCGGGAGGCCAACAGGCATTCAGCCGACAGAGCACACGTTGTTGGAGTGGTGCGTCCTTGTTAATGCGATCAACATGCAATTCAAGGAAGTGCGGATTACACTTAAGGAATAGCTCCCAAACTTCCTGAGCCAAGTATCGAGGAACGTAACCGATAATGAAACGGTTGGTCGCATCGCGCGTCCGGACCGCCACTGCGTTTCGGTCGTGTTCGTTGGAGATATCGAGCATCAGGCCAAGCGCTTCGCCCGCATCCAACATAGCGATTCGTTCCTGGGCTGCCGGGGGTGTCCAACGAACGCCATGAAGAAAGAACTTCGTAAGATAGCACCCCTCACGGTCTGGCTGAGGACACGGAAAGACTTCGAGGGCATCAGTCTGTTTCAGTCCACCCGTCACACCCAGCAGGGCAATCGGATCCGGAGGATTATTCGGGTCAAAGCCGCCCCACGTTAGGAACGCCTGGTATTCTGGGCGCGAAGGGTCTAGAAGCCGGTTTGAAAACACCGGGAGGAGGTCCTCTGATTCGTAGATAGCCCCTAAATCTGGCATGCCAGGAAACGCCTGAAATCCTCTAAGGGAGCGAGCACCACGTGTATACCCGAACCGATAGCCGCCCGGACCGTGTTCGAGCCGACCAACCGGGCCCCAGCACCCACTGCTGGAGTCACCAGACCGCCATGCGATAAAAAGTACGTTGTTCATTCTTCCTCATTCGCCAAGAGCCGCCGCTGGTTCTCGACTAGCAACGATGCCGTGAAATCCCGGCAAACCTTGGACATCCGGTTTGGGGGAACTTCCGCAAGAAGTCTTCTTATTATAGATTGATCGATACTGGCCAACCTCGCAAGCCAAAGAGTGGCGGCTGCGGGAGCTTTCGCAGCGAATCCGCGCCATGCCTCCACCGTCGTCATAGGCCGCGTGACCGCCGCGTCAGCATAGAACGCCGACCGCGCCCGCCGCACAAATGGACCGACCTGCCGACCCATGTCCTTTGTGATCAGCCGTTCATGCCGCTCTTCGTCCTTTAGGTTGCGGGCCATCGCCGCTCCGTGGTCGAACGTCGGCGCGAGATAAAGCACATCGCCGATCAAGAGCACGCCCCAATTTTCGTGGTGCCGGTCTTGGTTCGCGACCCATGCGTCGAGCATAACGTATCCAGTGAACACGTCCAGCGCAGTCGCGATACCCTCAGGCATCCCCGTCGTCCACGGGGGGGGTGGTGGTTTCAAATGCGCCAGCGCCTCGGCAACCGCATCTACCGTGTGCGCTCGTACCTTGAACTTGCGGGCATCGAGCGCCGGATACTCGGGGTCCAGCGCGAGCAGCAACTGGTTGCCCAGCACCAGCGCGGTCGGCGGCGGGGCGCAGGTCTCGCAAACCACGCCGGGCTTTTCGCCATCGGACTCCACCGCCAGTTCGTAATGAATATGCGGCAGCCCGATCTGCGTGCACAACTCGCACGCGATCTTCTCAGCCCAGTCCTCGCCCGTGCCGCGCTCTTCAGCCTTGAAGAGCACTCGCCGCTCACCATTGCGAAACCAGAATTTGCGCTTCGTACCCAGCGACTCCAGACTCAACGCCAGACGCGAGTTCACGCGGACGACGGGGAACATGATTCAGACGGTCCTCCCGACGATCTTTTCGGCATCGGCGATGCGGAGTTCGCCCGCGATGAGTTTGGGCAGGAGCGCGTCGCGGAGGGCTGCGAGGTTTCTCGATTGCTGAATGGTCTTGTCAACCTTTCCGAAGATGCTGTCGTTCAGAAGATCAAAAGCCGCCAAAATGCGGGACGGAGGTATCGTGAGCATTTGGTCGCCCACAAGGGCAGTGTTTAAGTTTTTTTGCACGGAGCCATCTGCGATGTGCACTAGGTGCTCTGAAATTGTGGCGAGAAGATGAAAGAGATAACCGCGAGAGATCCCCCGTAGATCTCTGAAATGAAGCCATCCGTCGTGAATGCAACCCCGCAACCCCACGAAGATGGGAACACCGCACGTTGCACTATTTGACAGGATGAGATCGCCGGGATTGACCCAAACGCTCTTGGTCGCGCCCCTTTCCGTCACAAACTCCTTGGTTTCGTAGATGAACCGGCCCCCAGCGGAAGTTGCATCGGCGATTTTTATCCAAGGTACAGTCCCACCCATGTAGTCATGAATCGGGCGAGGCGATGATCCTCGTCCGAGATCGCAAACTTCTTGGATTCTTGTTACCCTCCACCCATCCGGTACTTCGCCGATAGGCGAGTCCACGAAGCGATTCGGGAAAAGGTGGGCGACGTGGCGGTGGATGTCTTCCGAGCGGAGCGGGCGAGAGCGGCCGTCCTTGTCGATGATCGAGATGTCCTCGCCGAAGCTGCCGAAACGGGCCGCTCGGCCCATACGTTCGTAGGCTCGTTCCTCGCCCTCGCGCTTAATGTTGTACCGAACGGGGTCGAAGTCCACGAACCACGACGTGAACACCGACCGCGCAATTCCCTCCAGCACCCGCGCGGACTTCCGGTTCAATTCGATCCTGTCGTCCAGCGCCCCCAGCACCGCCGCGATCGCCCGCTGCTCGGCGAGAGGTGGGAGCGAAACTTCAGCGACGCTAAAGACATTCGCGTTGACAGCGGGATAGGCCGAACCTTTCTCATGGGATACCAGATAGTCCGTGAAGGCTTGGTCAGAAACTAGATAGAAGAGAAATCTGGGCTGAAGCCCCTTTTTCGCCCTTAGCACGGCGAAGCCTGTGGAGACGACTGTATTCGCGGCGGGTTCTCGGAGGTACAGGAATGATCGTCGGTTTGGACGGACCGTCGAGACAATTGTGTCGCCCGGACGCACAAGGCGCTGTGCACGGCTCGGAGCCTCGTGCAACGGGATCAGCTTCGGAGGCTCGTTTGTCACTCCGCTTCCGACAGAAGTGATATCGATGTATTCTACAAGCTCGTGAGACCATGATGAATCCCGTTTATCGGGGTTCACTTCGCACACTTCTCCCAAGGGGGTGTCCGGCCACTCACTTGCCATGTCGCCCCTTCCTCCCGCTCGTGGCGTGCTGGTCCGCTGATGCCAACGGGGCGGGCCGCACTTCCGACGCACTCTTGGCGGTGGCCCGAGTGGCAGCGGGGAAGGCGCAATCGTCGGACGCAGACTCGCACCCCATCATTCCTCGTCCTCGTTGATGGCCTCGGGAACATAGACTCGGCGAAGCGGGAGCAGCCCCTTGTACAGCGAGTCGAATTGCTCGTAATGCTCGAAGATCAGGGTGACCAACTCTTCGCCGTCGATCAGTCGCAGGTTGGGCTTGCTCTTGGCGAAGGCCGCGGCCTTGGACGAGAACGAACCGAGGGAAACATACAGCCCGAACTCGCTCGTGCTGACCTTGCCGTAGAACGCGGACACATCGTGGTCGCTGACGGTAGCCTCGCTGCTCTTGCATTGAACTTTGATGATCGGAGGCTCAAAGCCTAGCTCATCCTTGTGCGCGATGATGTCAACTCCTCCATCCGGTCCTTCCGGTGAAACGCGGGTCTTATAGCCCATCGTGCCCATTAAATGCGCCACGAAATGGGCGAACGGGTGGCCCTTGGTCTCCTGGGCCAGCCGCTTAATGACGAAGTCGTAGGTCGTTTCGTCGATGTCGGCGGCGACCGCGGCGATGGTTTGGTCGTCGGCAACGGGTGCAGGCGCGGCCTTGCCCTCGATGGCGGCGAAATACTCATCCGCGTAATTCTTAATTTGAAAGAGGCTCAGCGCCGCGCCGATCTCATACAATGCCCCCTGCGTGAAGTGCGATCGGGGGACGGACTTGATCCATTTGACTTGCCGTAGGTTGAAGAAACGCGGAGCCTTCACCGGGTCATAGCGATATTCGCCCTCGATTCTTCCCAAGTGGATCGTGCGATCGCTCTTGGATGGGTATGCGATATGGTCGCCCGGCTTCATTTCGTGGACGAAACGAAAGAGCTGTCCGGCCCAGGTAGAGATTTGGCCATCTTTCGCGTTGGGGTATTCCTCCCGAATTTTGGCCTTGAACGCGGCTCGATCAGCGCCAAGCTTGGACAAATCCCCGAGCGCGGACCAACCTAGGGCGATCATGTTTTCCTTGAGAAAGAGCGTATCAGCCTCGCCGGTCCGGCCAGCGTGTATGCCCCACAGGATGCGATCAGCGGCGCTCATTGTTTATCCTCCGATCATTCCTTCCCCGGCGGTGTACGCAGCGGGAATCCGATCGCCGCAAGGTTTGTGGCAATGGCCTTATCCAGTTCCGCCCCCTGGGCCGTCAACGCCGCCAGTTCACCCGTCAGCTTGCCCATCTTCTCCTCAAACGGCACGCCGTCATCCTCAGCCTCCTCCGCGCCGACGTAGCGGCCGGGTGTCAGGACGTGGCCGTGCGTGCGGATTTCGTCGAGCGTAGCGGACTTGCAGAAGCCGGGGATGTCCTCGTATTTCTTCGCGGGGTCGCCATTCTTTTTGTCACCGCGCCAGGCGTGGTAAGTGTTGGCAATCGTCGCGATGTCGGCGTCGGTCAGCGTCCGCTGGACGCGGTCGATCATCGAACCCATTTTGCGGGCGTCAATGAATAGAACATGCCCGCGGCGGTCGCGGAAGCGGCCGTTCTTTTTATCGCGGGCAAGGAACCACAGGCAGACCGGGATCTGGGTCGAGTAGAAAAGCTGACCGGGCAGCGCGACCATGCAATCCACGAGGTCGGCCTCGACGATGGACTTGCGGATGTCGCCCTCTCCCGAAGAGTTCGACGACATCGAGCCATTGGCCAGTACAAAGCCCGTGAGACCGGTCGGCGATAACTTTGAGAGGAAGTGTTGCACCCAGGCAAAGTTGGCGTTTCCAGCCGGTGGGACGCCATGCTTCCAACGCTTGTCCTCCTTGAGTAGTTCACCGCGCCAGTCGGAATCGTTGAAGGGCGGGTTGGCGATGACGAAATCGGCCTTTAGATCTGGGTGCTGGTCGTTATGGAAAGAATCGCCGTGCGTGATCTTGGCGTCGATGCCGCGGATCGCAAGGTTCATCTTGGCCAGCCGCCATGTCGTGTAGTTGGATTCCTGACCGTAAACGGCGATGTCGCCGACCCGCCCGCCGTGGTGTTCGATGAATTCCTCGGATTGCACGAACATACCGGCCGAGCCGCAGCAAGGATCATAGATACGACCTTTGTAGGGTGCGAGCATGTTGACCAAGAGCTTGACGACCGGGCGGGGCGTATAGAACTGGCCGCCCTTCTTGCCCTCGGCGCTGGCGAATTCGGAGAGGAAGTATTCGTACACGCGGCCGAGCAAGTCCTTGGAGCGGTGACCGGACCCACCGAAGCCGATGTTGCCGATCATGTCGATCAGTTGGCCGAGCCGCTGCTTGTCGAGGCCCGGTCGGGCGTATTCCTTCGGGAGAACGCCCTTTAGTATGGGGTTGTCTCGCTCGATGGCATCCATCGCATCGTCGACGACCTTGCCGATGGTCGGCTGTTTTGCCATTTTGAGCAGGTGCGACCAGCGCGCTCCAGGCGGCACCCAGAAGATATTCTCGGCGCGGTACTCATCGGGGTCCTCGGGGTCGGCCCCCTTTGCCTTTGAGCCGGCCAGTTCGGCGTGCTTTGCTTCGAAAGCGTCGGAGATGTATTTGAGGAAGATCAGCCCGAGGACAACGTGCTTGTACTCCGCCGCGTCCATGTTATTGCGAAGGGCGTCGGCGGCCTTCCAGAGCTTCTGTTCGAAGCCAAGGTCGGCGGCGCTATTCGCATCTGTGGCGCCCTTCCGCGTGGCGGAGTCGTCGCTTCGGCCGGTCAGGTTGGGCTGGTTGCCGTTACCCGCTCGCTTACGTCGTGCCATCGCTGCCTCGCCCTGCCGAAGTGATAGGGGCTCGTCCGCTCCCTGCGCCCGAGAGTAGCCGGTCGACGGAGTAAATCATACGGTTTTGGACGAGCTTGGGAAAGCGGGCCGGAGGAGTGTGATTTGTAGGATGGCTGCGGCTTTCTATTCATCAAATGCGGGAATGAGGTTTAATACGCCCAGGTAATCAAGCACTACAAGATGGTTCCGGCTACGAGCGATGCGGTTCGTTACTCTCCGGCGACCTGTACCGGCCGACGAAACAAAGCGTCATCGGCGACCACGGCCACGCCTGCGCCCTGTTTTTCATCTTTTGCAATTGCCGCCGGAATCATGCGCCAAAGGGGAAGATCCCGGCCCAGCCGGTGGGACGCGCGGATCATCGGGGGACGCTGGAAGAATTGATTTCGTTAGCCGCGTAGCGACGGCTACAACTTTTTATGAATTGGAATTGACAGAATGCCGGTTTCGCGCCACAATGAACTGTATTGAAAAGGGTGAGGCCGAGACGTTGACGCGTCTCGGCCTCGAAAGCCCGATCAAATGCTGTTTCACGGATGGAACGCTATGAACGCTCCAAGGCGACCGGGCTTATGGAAGCCCATATTACCGCGACCACCGCCTTCGGGTCAAGGCCCACAACCGACAACTTCAAAATCTTTTTTCGGCCGAATCGTTCGGTCGATGCCCAAGTGCGTCGCAAGACTGACGGGGTAGAACTCGATTTGGGAATCCCAAGGAACTCCCTTTTCGTCCCCAAGCCTGGCAAAACACGAAAGGCACACGACCGAACGTTGGACATGATCTGGTACGACGGCCAACCAGACTTCGTTTGGCACGGCGAACCCAACGGGGTTCACGTGATGGCAGAGTTTACAAATTTCGCGTGACGTTGAGTCACGCAGAGGATTTAGCATGAAATATCGAAAGAAAACCCATTCTGATACGTGGCACTATTGCCAAAACTGCTCCAACTGGCCCACCTCCGACTACGTCGAGAAGGACGAAAAGCCGACCACCGGCGAGCTTTGCGACGAGTGCAGGGGCAAGGACCGCGCTGGAACGTGTAACAAGAAGTATTAACGCACGGCAACATAGTCCGTGATTCTCGGCGGGCTCCGGCGGTCAACGCGACCTCCGGGGCCTCGCCCTATTTTTACCCCGCACAAGGCTTCCCGCCAGTCGCTACCAATACTGATAAACGAGCCAACGGGACCGGCCGCGTATCAGTATGTTCCGTCAAGCCTTACCAGTACCGACGAAGCTTCCAGGATCGACGTTGCCGTCGCCAGTCGGATTCCGTTACAACCGGCCTGAGCATCCTCTCATGCACCCTCTCCCTGCCAGTAGTAATTCGTGGAAGGAACAGCAGCTCCTCCTGGATGTCCGGCGCGAGATGATTGAGGTTCATGATCTGCGTCATGCGGGGCTGCGTGACGTGGGCGAGACGGGCCAACTCGGATAGGTCGGTCACTTTGCCCTCGCGGATCAGCCGGTCAAAGCGAATCGCCAGGGCCATCATGCGGGAGATCCTGGGGATACGCCCGGGCGTGGCTCGGTCGGATGGCCGCGGCGTGATGGCGATGGTTTTGCGACCGTGGCCGCGTCGGACGACGTGGACCTTCCGCTTCACGGTAATCACGCGACGGCCTCCCTCGCCCGGACGGTGTCGCAACGTGTGTCGTCGCCCAGGGCCTTGATCCCCGACGGGTGGAACGCGACCTCGATGGTGCTGTCATCGCCGTCGAACTCCACTCGGCTGACCAGCAGGTGGATGACACGGGCCTGTTCGCGGGGGCTCAGCATACGCCAGAGGTTGTCGAAGTCGGCCAGCGCCGCCGCGACGTCCTGTTCATCCACAAGATTGTCCCGGTGCTCGGCGATCTGCCCATCGATTTCGACCAGACGCCGTTCGGCCTGGCCGATCTGGTCGGTTAGTTCGGCGATACATTCGGCCACGGCTCTACCCACCGAACCCGTCGCGGCCTTGCGTATTTTCGCGTGGCAACGGGTGAGCCCGTTCTCCAAGGTGCGCCGTTCGCCGGTCAATCCCGCGATCGCCGCCTCGGCCTGGGCGCGGGTCTGCTTCAACGTCTCGGCGATCAGGCCGGGGTCCTGGCCGATGCAGCGGATCTGGTCCACGACCGCTTTTTCGATCTCCGCCGCCGGTAGGGACGGGGTTGGGCACCGCCGCCGTCCGCCCTTGATGACATTGGCGCAGGTGTAGTACCGATACCGCCGGTTGTCTCGGCTCGTGAAGGTGTGGTTCATCGATCGTCCACACGCTTTGCAGTGCAGGAGGCCTCGCAGGAGCGCCCCATGGCGGTTTCGCATCTCGGCGTTCCCCGTCCGGCCGTTCTGTTGGAGTTTGCGCTGCACGCGGCCAAAGAGATCCTCGGGGATGATCGGCTCGTGCTCGCCAGCGTAGATGGCGTCCTTATGCCGAACCTTCCCGAAATAGACGATGTTCGTGAGCAACGCGTGGAGACTGCATTTGTCGAATGCGACGCCGCCGCGATTCTTTTTGCTCCGGGTGGCCCACACCTTGGTCCGCCAGTTGCGGCGCTCCAATTCCGCGACAGCGGGCAGGAGCGAGCCGCACTCCAGATACAGTTCGAAGATCTGGCGCACCCGCGACGACTCAACGGCGTTGACGACGAGTTTGGGGCTGCCGTTCGACCGGTCCACGTCGTAGCCCAGGATCGGCGTGCCGCCGGTCCACTTGCCCTTGGCCCGGGAGGCTGCGATTTTGTCGCGGATGCGTTCGCCGATGATCTCGCGCTCGAACTGGGCGAAGGAAAGTAGAATGTTGAGCGTCAAGCGCCCCATCGAGTGTGTCGTATTGAAGTGCTGGGTGACGGAGACAAACGAGACCTTGTGCGTCTCAAAGGTCTGCATGATCCGGGCGAAATCCATGAGGGACCGGCTGAGACGGTCCACCTTGTATACAACGATACAGTCGATCTTGCCCGCCTCGATGTCTGATAACAGGGTCTTGAGGGCCGGCCGGTCGATGTTTCCGCCGGTGTAGCCGCCATCGTCATAGCGGGTGGGCAAGGCGATCCACCCCTCGGCCTTTTGGCTGGCGATGTAGGCCTCGGCAGCCTCGCGCTGGGCGTCGAGGGAATTGAATTCCTGGGCCAGTCCTTCCTCGCTGCTCTTGCGGGTGTAGATGGCGCACCGCACCGTCGGCGGGGGCGGAGCCTTGCCGTTTTCGCCTTTGCGCCTCATTCCTTCGCCTCCAGACCGAAGAACCGAAAGCCGTTCATGTGCGAGCCGGTGATGGTCTTGGCCACGGCGGTCAGCGATCGGTAACGGTCGCCGAGGTATTCGAAACCGTCGCCCAAGACGGTCACGGCGATGGTCCGGCCCTTGTACTTGCGGGTAATCTGCGAACCGGCGGTCGGCAGGCGGGGATCGGCGGCAACGGCCACGCGGACGACGGTCGTATTGCCGGGGCGCGCCAGGGCCACCCCGTTGGCCGCCCGTGGCGGCGTGGTGCGAACGTCGGCGTCGTCGGCCAGCTCCTCGGCCCGGCGTAGGGCCCGTTCGGATAGGCCGCCCTCGGCGTTGGCCTGGAGCCGCCACGCGATCCGGCGGATGAGGTAGTGGCGGTGCCGACTGCGGACGGCCTCGCCGAAGACCTCGACGTAGCGGTCCTGGAGTTGCCCGACGGTCATCTGCTCGAGCGCCGCTAACTCCTTGGGAACATTGAGCTTCATGCGTCGTCTCCGTCCTCCCGCAGGCGTAACCCGCGGGTATTTAGAGACCCACTGAGCGGCGTCTCAAAACAGGTTGCAAGGCCGGTTTTTGGGGGTTTTTCCGCTTCGGAGTCCGTAGCGAAATGGCCTAACTTGACTTGTTTTCGCCATCGGACAACGCCCCGGGCAAGGATCGATGCGACCTCGCGGTGGCAGTCAGCGGGCGAAAGAACGAGTTGCGGCAGAGGTTTCGGCATCGACAGACTCCTCCTCGCCGTAGCGGGCCGTCGTCATAACTGCCCGGTCGGTCGGGGTATGCCTGATACTTATGCCGTTTGAAACGGTAGTGTCCGGGAAATGCTGCGAGGATCAGAAAAGGAAGGAGTGAAACTGTCGCGTACAGGGGGCGGTTGTCACTCAAATCATGGCTCTGCGACTAGACGGCCACTTAGGAGTTCTAACTGTTTATCGCCACTCGTTGATTGCAGATGAACTCGTACGCTGGGCTCGCCTCCCTTCTCATGTGCAACAGACATGGTGATAGGGAATTGGTTAATTTTTCCTCGCCCAAGCGCTACTTTTACTTGTTCGCCGAACGCGTATCGCTCAATTGGAAACGATGATTCAACAAGTTCTGCCTCTGCTTCGAAGTATATTGACCGGATCGGAAACGCTCCAACCTCGGCGTCGATAACTTCGCAGCCCGACTTCAAGGCAATTGTTCCTTTGAGCAACGTTTTCTTGTTTGGCGGGAGTGCTCGTACAACGTCGTCCGTAAATCGCTGTTCGTGAAGCAGGCACTCTACATATTTCCAAAGCACAATGGGCTGACATCCGCCCGGCTCACGCAGAGTGAGCTGCCGAAAGTTGACTATTGACTGTGCTCGTTGACGATCTGGCTCGGGAACATCGATCAAGACCTTGCGAATTTGTGGGAGAATAGTTGCCCTGACCCCGAGATGGGGAATTGTATCTACGCACGACTTCCAATCGAGTGACACCGCGTCACAGACCTTGAGCGCCTCATGGCCGTATGAGCGAGCAGTCCTAGCTGCCGAGCGAGAGAATCCTCGTCTTGACACCAAGACTAGCTTGTTTGTATTCAACGCTTGGTGCTTTCCGTGCATTCGTTCGACCCATTCAACCGTCGCTGGTCGTTGTCCCGAGTAGCACTCAAGGCAAAGCAGTACTAGGTGAGGACCTGACCTAACCTCAACGACGATGTCGACTTCTCGTGGGGAGCCATTAGTCTTATCAGTGAGCAAACCAGACTCTATGACTCTGGCTCCGAGAGGTTGGAGCTGTCGTGTTAGTGTGAAAACGAGTGCCTGAAATTCGTTCGTTCTTCTTGGCATACGACTAACAATCTTACACACTCCGAGTGATAAAAAAGAGATTGGTCCCTGCCTTCCCTCAGAGCCACTTCGTGTTCAACAAGACATGTGCGAACTCTTCCCTGAGCCGTTTTGCCGCAACTGTCGTGTCGCCCTGAAAAAAGTCCTCAAAACGCTTCCTCGCGAAGCCTGCCGCGATATCGGCCGCCTGAACGCCGAGAACATCGCGAGAGTCTTGCTGGCGGATGCCCCGTCTTGGTCGCTGAAGGCCCCTTAGGTTGATCGCCTCCAAGTGTTCATGAAGCCGATTATCTGCTTCGATCAACCGGTTCATCGCGCGGTCAGAACCACGGTCGAAGACCATGTCGTGTGCCGTTGCTAACTCAAGAACTTCCATCGCGACATGACCTCGCGAGCCATAACAACGGGAGGATATTACTGACTCAATGGCCCTTGCCCTCACTTCCGGATTCAGGGCGTCACTGAACAGCACGGTAAACCGCACGATGAGTTCCTTTAGATCTTGCTCACCGAGATCGCCAATCTTGTCCAAATCAACTAGTGCGCTGTGTTCGAATCGGTGAAGGGCGCCATCATGTACGACCGTTGCTTGTTTGGTTAGGTCTTCGATAATTGGCACAATCGACCGTAGGACGGCAACGCGCCGCTCATCAGCAAGGAAGTTTACGATTTCCTCGCGGTCAAGCCGATTAGCAGCTGCCAGTGACTCAAGCGGGCGCTTTTGATCCGGTGCCATCTTTTTGAGGGAATCGAGCGTTTGGTGATAATCTTCGAAAAGGTCGATGACAAAAATATCGGCTTCACGAATGTTTCTAATAACTTGATCTTTCGCCCTAGGATTCACCTGGCACAAGGAGATCACATCGGAGGACTTTATCTCTGGAGCCTTAATCCAGTGGGCATAGTCAGAATAGAGCCGCCGAACCCAATCGAAACTGTTGGGATCAGGATCGAATCGCGCCGCAATCGAGATCCGTCGCGGTCCTCGAAGTTCCTGATTGGTTTCACCCGTTGCGGTCTCGTCGGAGAATCTTTCAGGGCGGCCGCTTTCCATTTCGTCGATGCTGGCTAACTTGTCTTCTATTTCAACCATCACAACCGATCCTCAGTAGTAGAGATTCCCCATCTCTGATAGAGAATCTAGTAAAGAAACGAGCCCGACGATGACCGCAGGCCAAATTCGGTTAACCGCTCAAGGGTAGTCTAGTGCGCTCCACCGAACCCAACCCCCCTATAACCCGGCGATCCAAACAGGCCAGAGACTCCGAGACTTTCGCCGACTACGGGGCGGCGGTTTGCCTGGTCGCGCTAAACGGGCGTTCGCCCGTTGCTACCTCAGAGACCCGGCCCGCCTCGCGATCGCGCGTAAACCCTTGCCAAGATTGGCGTAAAAACGCCAACGCCCGAACGTCTCCGTCCGGGCGATTCGCGTTAACCTGTGGGGCGGCCAGTTTCGCTACGACCCTTGAACTAGCGGGGGCCCGCTACGCCCGCCATCGCGCTAAACCCGACGATCGAAACCTCGTTTTTCGGTCGATCCGGGCGGTTTTCTGGCTGGTGTTTGAAAAGGCGGCATAGCGAGAGGTTGAGTGAAACCGTGAAAGTTGCAAACCCGACAGGTCACGGATACGCGTTCACGGCAGAAGCCGTCTATCGGCGTTGCGCGAAAACCACCTGCTCGGAGGGGATGGAGTGCGGCCAAGAGGGCGAGAGGGACTTCGGCGGGAGATTGATTAATTGAAACCGTCACGCGGAGTTTGGTTAGACTCGAACGACTAAATCTGCGGGCATCCTATCATTACTTGATGCTATGAGTAAAATTGGCTTCCGCGTTTTTGGGGTTGGTGCGCGTAAAGGCAGCCATCTGGCGTTGAAGAAGCTCAATCTGTTCCTGCTGTCGCGCGACCTGCAATTCGGCGTTATTAAGGCTTGTCCGAATTTCATTGAATTTCTCAGGACTCATTGTTTTTAGGAGCCACTTCCCGCAGGTCAAGCAAACCGAAGCATTCGGCAAACAGCGGCTTCGGCACTCTGCGCAAGTCTTCAACGAAAGACCCATGTCGTCTTGTGCGAATTGATCTTCTTCGTGCATGATATCTTCGCTCCTATTTGGATTGTGCTCCGCTGCACCGCTAAAACGCACAACATGCTCCTTCATCGCCGAAACCTTCGATTGATCGCGTCATCGACTTCTTCTTGCACCCGTCGCCGGATGAGCTTGGGAATGATCAAGACCATCGCGATCAGCGCGACCGTTACGCCGGCCGCCCACCAGCCAAGACTGACGGGAACTCCTGCGGCGTGCTCGCCTGCCGCGATCACGAGTGGAAAAAGGGGGGAAGGGTGCATTGCTCACCTCCAAAAAACGGGAGCCGTCCAACCGGCTGCGTCCGTGGCTGTCCTAGGACACGTCCAATAAAGTATCCTGGCCGTCCATGGCCAAGTCAATAGTAAAAAAATACAATTTTCCTAGGCCGTTGCCGGACCGGTCCAGGGGCGGTATCCTAATACCGGAAGCTTGGTGGTCCCCTGAATCTAGGAGCGTCATGAGCACGACTGGCCAAATTCTCCGTCAGGCACGGGGAGATACCCCGCTTCGAGACCTCGCCGACAAATCGCAAGGCCGTTTTTCTAAGAGCACCTTGGGGGATCTGGAACTCGATCGGCGATCGGTTCGCCCCGACGAGGTTCAAGTACTTGCCAAACTTTACAACGTTCCGGTAGACGTTCTTCAGCAAGAGACCGATCGCGAATCGTGGCGGAAGAGCTTCAGGCCGGAACCTGCGGAGCCCTTCCTCAACCTCTTGAGCCACGCCGAGCGCGGGGACCACATTGTCGTAGTGGCGCAGCGATCCATCGTGCCGGACAACACGGAAATACCAAAGAAGCTGGTTGATCTCGCGGCCGATGGAATCGCGATTACGTACGTGGCCGGGGTTTTACCCTCCGAAGGAACTGACGACCGATGGCAATCAAATCACCGGCAAGGGGCGAGGCTAATTTATCAAGAGGCTCGAACCTCCGGGCGCCAAGAGTGCGTCAGGAACATCCATTACTTACTGATTACGGCGCCGTCTCCCAGCGATTTCGCGTTTCTGCGCGCGTACGACGCGGCGATCTACTTCCGAAAGGATACTGAATCGCTCGAGGACTCGTGCGTTTGGGTGGAGGTCGAAATCGAACCGGGAAAGTGCTGGTGGACTCCTGCGGGGCATCGGTTTCAAGCCGACTTGGACTACTGGCTGGTACAGGAGTGTGGCCTTCTGCTCCCAACAATGAAATTCGAGGCTAAGAAAAAACCAAGCCAACGTTCCACGTCGTTTCAGGGACTCGTCGAGTTTCTTGGACATGATTCCAACGAAAGTGGCCGGTCGAGTGGGCCAGCGAAGGACAGAACGAAATGAAAAAACTGATTTCCTTGGCCTGCGTCCTTGTTGTTGGTCTGGCGGCTGCGTTTATTTGGCGTGCGTCGGTCAGTCGCGAGGCTGAAACGATCACTGTGGCCCGCTGTGTAGGATACTGCAATCTTCCACTACTCCTCGCCTCAGAACAGGCGCAAGGATCGGCCCGAGCAAAGAACGGAGTGCACATCACCCTTAAGTACATCGGAAATCCTGCCGACCACGCCGTCGCGCTGGCCAGCGCGGGCGGTCCGATCGCCAGCGTTACGCCGTTCACGAACGTCGCGGCTGCCTACGGGAGCGGCAAACCACTCAGAATCATTGCTGGAAGCGGAATGAACGGCCTCGCGCTTGTCGGTAGGGCCGACATCCATGACCTAACATCGCTGAAGGGCCGCAAAATCGGGACATATCGCGGAGACACTCTTGAGGCGCTCGCTTATGGCACTCTTGAGCAAGCCGGGCTCGTCGGACAGGTTGAACTCATCTACTTTACAGACCCATTCGAGTCCTTGACCGCACTCCGAAGCGGGAAGGTTGACGCGATAACCCATGTCGAGCCTTTTGTTTCTCAGCTTGTTTCAGAGGGAATGAATCGGCTCGCGACGGGGGAAGGTCTATGGCACACAGATCATCCGGACTGTGTCTTGGTTACGACCGAGTCGCATATCCGTAACGATCGCGTCGTGCTCAAGGCGCTGATTCGGCAAATGGTCCAGGCGCAACATGATATCGAGTCAGATCTGTCAACGGTATCGCAGCGAATTGCCCAGCCGTTTTACAAAATGCCGCCCGAAGAACTGATGAAAGCGGTGCAATCGCAATTTCCAGCGATCGATATTCGCGGGCTCAAGGGTTTCGTAATCGCCAAGAGTCAATTCCTTGTCAAACTTGGCTACATTCCAGCCCCTGCCGATGATCGGCTGTTTGACTTTTCGCTGCTAGAAGAAGTCATTAAGGAGAACCCAGAGCTATTCGCTACCCTGAAGAAGAAGTACGGAACCGTCCCATGACAGCCCGCCTTAAGAACCGATTGGAGCGACTCGCGTGGTTTGCGATGATCGTCGCCGCGGTTGTCGCGGCAATGGCACATTACCGCACAATCGGCGACGCGTTCTCGTTCATCGCGCACAGCCCCGCTTTTCCTCTTTGGAGGTTTGCCGACTCGGGCCAACCCTACGCAATTGGAATCGGGAACTCGCTTGCGTATACGTTCGCGAGGGTTGTCCTGGGCACGGTGGTCGGCTTTGCTAACGGAGTGATGGTCGGCGTCGTTGCTTCTCAGTTTCCGTATTTTGGCCGTCGCCTGAATGCGATTTTTCTATTGCTCGCTCCACTAGCGCCCATCATCTGGATGCCGTTTTTTATGATTCTCACTGGCATCGGTGAGGTTACATGCCTCCTCACAGTTGCGCTTGGGTCCGTATTCGTCGCGGCAATCGTTGCCTATTACTTGGCTACTAATGTTCGTCAGAGGTATTTTGAAATTCTGGCTGTCATGGGGGCATCCCCTATGCAGGTTCTCCGCTTCGTGACGTTTCCCTCCATGGCGCCAATGTTGCTCCTGTTGCTCAGGCTCAATTTCTTCGCTGGGTGGATGGCGGTTCTGGCGGCCGAGATGGCTGGCATCGATCAAGGCTTGGGTACCCTTCTCATGCTGGGCCGCTCACTGGGGAATACCTCCGTCATGTTGCTCGCCGCCCTGCTGATCGCAATGACTGCTATCGCATTGGATCGCTCAATTATCGCAATCGCGCGGGTCCTTGTAGCCCGGAGATATGGTGCGTGGCTTTTTCTACGGTAAACACAATGGAATCAACGCATGATGAGTCTGTCGCACTGCGCGGCGTGACGTTCGGCTACGAACGGACATCGCCCATACTTCGGAACACCGATCTTCAAATTGAGCGTGGTAGCTGGACCGTTATCATGGGTGGTATCGGGACGGGCAAAAGCACAATATTACGGCTAATGGCCTGCCTTTTGAAGCCGTGGGCGGGAACCGTGCATGTGAATGCACGAGACATTGGGTTCATGTTCCAGGAGGATGGACTTCTTCCTTGGTTGTCATCGGAAGGCAATGCAGCGATGCCTCGCCGGATTCGTGGTCAGAATCAGAAAGAATGTCTTGCGGATGCACTACAAGCACTTGAGCAGGCGAACGCTTCAAATTGCATCGGTAGGTTCCCGCACGAACTCTCGGCGGGAATGAAAAAGCGCGTGGAACTTGCCCGCCTGATTCTCTCCGGCGCTGATTTATGGCTGCTGGACGAACCCTGCGAGTCCCTGGACCTGCCTAGTCGCCTTGACCTTCTGGATTTACTTGTTGAACGGCGGCGCATCCAAGAGTCAACAATTGTCATGGTCTCCCACAGTCTTGATGACGCGCTGCGAAATGGGACACGGATTGTGCTTCTGTCGATGGGACAGGGGATAAAATACGATCGCCTCCTGCCTGGAGACGTACCACGCTCGCCCGACGATCCGGCTCTGCAAGTTATTCGACGAGACATCATTGATGTGCTGCGCGATACACATGCGACCGCTTCGCCGCGCTAGGGAGGTTGGCGTGGAACGAGCATCGCCGCACTTGCCGATGGTCGCTCAGTGGCTCAGGTCGCATGGATTTGAAATCCGCCGACCTGATACGATCCCGAATCTACGATTGCCGAAGGAGATTGAGCCTTATGGCTGCCACGTCTCGTACTATGAGGCGGCACTTCGCGGGGAGTGTGTGTGGGGTCTGGCTGATGGAGGAGTGTGTTGGTGCATTGGGTGTGCTCCTCAGACGGTTCGCGCTGAGGGAGACCGACCGGTAATTGTGCTGATGCGGCCATGTGCGAATCCTCTGGTTCCGCACCTTCGTCATTTCGTTCCTCGACTGGTGCGCGATCTCGGCTATCTCGTAATAATGAAAAACGTCGGTGAGGTAGAAGCCGAGGAGTTGGTCACGGCGAGTGGGGCGTTTCGCCCGTACTCCACTGACGAGTGTTGGCATCCGACCGCCCGCAGCGACGAGCAGACGTTCCCCGAAGTGGTGTTGGATGTATCGAAGAGCGGAATTGCAAACAGGCCGGACGTCTTGCTTCGTCGGCGAGCGGAGGCTCCCGACGAGCAGTTGGTATCGCGACTGTTCGATGAATGGTTGGCGTGGTTTCTCGATCGACACCCAGCATGGAACGAGTGGGAATTACGACCGTACTACTTCTATTGGCTTGGAGAGGGACGTTTTGCTCGCTATCGGTATGCGTTCATCTATGAATGCGATGGCAAAGCGATCGGATTTGCCTGTGGCGATAAAGTGGGCGAGGATCAGGCGCAGTTCTGGACGTGCCTTGTACCGCCTGGAGCACGCGTGTCCACTCGTGCTGTCTATGCAGATTTTTTCGGTGCAGCGGCGAGCGATGGTGTACGATGGGTAAATCTCGGCGGAAGCGAGGAACGATCTCTCCATAGGTTCAAGTACAGGCTCGGGCCTAATGTTCTTCTGCATAGAGGACATCTCATCTGCGATCCCCGACTTCTAAGTCGTCGATAGGGGACAGATTCTCGTTTCGGCGTACAAAGGCTCGCAAGGGGTAAAGTGTCGGGACCCCTTAGCGGTGTAGGAATCGAGCTTAAAGCGTCATGCACGAGGAGTAGGTGGGGATTCGGCTTAGTATTTGCTGACCGGCCGCGCAGCGTGCGGCGAATAGGGCCTCTAATCACCGCACGCCGTGCGGCAAATAACTTGACTCGTGCGGCGAATCGCTTATATAATCACCGCAACCTATGCGGCGAAATATGACCTACATTCACGAACAGCCTGATTGGCCAAAGTTTACTTGGGACAGCGATGCGCTCGCCGCCCCTTTGGCGGCCGTACGACATAAACAAGGCCGGTTGCTCGGTAAAATGGAAGCGTTGGGTTTCGACTTGCGCGCGGAAGCGACCCTTACCGTGCTCACCAGCGATGTCGTTAAGTCTTCCGCCATCGAAGGGGAAATGCTCAACCCCGAGGAGGTGCGCTCGTCGATCGCCCGAAGACTCGGCCTCGACGCGGCGGGGCTTCCGAAGGCAGGCCGGGATGTCGAGGGCGTAGTCGAAATGATGCTCGACGCGACTCGCAAATTCGAGTCGCCGCTCACCAAGAAACGACTCTTCGACTGGCACGCCTCGCTTTTCCCGACCGGGCGCACCGGCATGCGCGGGATCACCGTCGGTGCTTGGCGTCCCAAGGAAGCCGGGCCGATGCAAGTCGTCTCCGGGCCGTATGGCCGTGAGAAGGTCCATTTCGAGGCACCGGAGGCGGATCGCCTCAATTCCGAAATGACCGGCTTCATCAAGTGGTTCAACGCGCCGGTGTCGGTTGACCCGGTGCTTAAGGCCGCGCTCGCGCATTTCTGGTTCGTCACCATCCATCCGTTTGAGGATGGCAATGGCCGAATCGCGCGCGCCATCGCAGACATGACCCTTGCCCGCGCCGACGGCACGAAAGACCGCTTCTACAGCATGTCGTCGCAAATTGAGGCGGAGCGGAAGAACTACTATTTGGAATTGGAAAGAGCGCAGCGCGGCCACGTGGACATCACGCGCTGGCTGGATTGGTTCTTGGGCTGCCTGGGCCGCGCACTAGATGGCGCGGAGGCGGCGCTTGGCGCGGTGCTCTACAAAGCGAGGTTGTGGCAGCGAATCAATCGCCGGCCGGTCAACGACCGGCAGCGATTGGTCATCAATCGTTTGCTAAACGGATTTAAGGGATTCCTTACGACCTCGAAGTACGCCAAGCTCGCTAAGTGCTCGACGGACACGGCGCTGCGGGACATTCAGGAACTACTGGAAAAAGGCATCATCGCACAGAACGCCGGGGGGGGCCGAAGTACGAGCTACCGATTAGCCGATGCGGAGAAGGTTTTGGCGTAAAGCGAGGCAAGGCCAACAGGTCACGGCCGCTTATTCGCGTCACGGCGGAGTGCCGTCTATCGACCTTGCCATGTAGTATAATTGGAAAGGAGATTCAGAAATGGACGAGCGGACAGCCGAACAACTTGCGGCGATCGTGGGCGGAGAGGCGTGGCAGAGCGGCGGCGGTATTTACCTCGTCACCGTCAACCGGGACGAGGGCTCGCTCGTCGTTTTCTCGGGGGACGCGATCTGCGAATACGAGAACGATGAGGCGTTCGACGCCAGCCGCGCCTCGAAGACGATTCTCCTGAGCATCCCGGAGACGGAAGACCTGTACGTCATCGTGGACCTCAAGGGAAACGTGTTCTACCACGACAACAGGATGGAACGCGGGTGGCGGTACCAAGAGGACGCCGAGCATGAAGCCCTGGCGCTTGAGTCGAGGGGTGAGGGTCGGTTTTCGGTGATCAAGCAAAGCGAGTTGCCGGCGTGAGGGCCGATGAATACACGATCCCGCCTGCCTGAAATAACAACGCGCGGCATCTGAACGACTCCAGCTGTACGTCAAACCATCACGCGGGCAAAATGCGGATAGTGCGAATGGCACGCACTGTACTGTGCCATCATTTCGACGGACGATTTTCGGTCATCATCGACGTTATAGCCGAGCGCCTTGACGAGCGATTTTCCGTCAGGCTTTGTTTCCGGAAGATACTTATCTAGATGAAGCCTCTCTTTTATGCTAAGTACAGGCAATGAGATCAATGCTGGATCGCTCCAATCCAGATTCGCAAATCGCCACGTTTTCAAGCGGTCGCTAATCTCATTGCGGTCCCCTGGACTGCAAACAATTCCAACCAAACTGAGCATCTGCGTCTTGTCGCTGTATCGGGTAGACGCTAATGGCTGAAATATGAGCCCGGTCCCTGCCGGCAACGCCTTCTCCGCAGCAATCTGAAGCATATCCTGAAGGAGCTTCGGGAAGCGGTTTTCACGGAACATACTCGGCTCAACCGCTGTTGGCGCAACATTCGAGTACTGTATCCTAAAGTCCTCCAAGAACCGCTTCTCCAATAGATCCGCCACCTCTTTTGATAGAGCCTTTTCCTTTTCTTCTGTATTCAAACGCCAGTCTTGCATTTCGGCACGGAGTGTGACCTTTACGATGCTCCTCTCTCCCACCTGCGATAGCAGCTTCATGAATTCATCGAAACGAGCGTAGGTATTATCAATGTAGTCCAGCCAAAAAATGGATGGCCCGCTATCGGACATCTCAGCAATGAAGTCGGAAAGCGATTTGCGAACAAGTCGAATGCGCTTCGATGGGCGATGAAATTTCTGCCGTCTGAAGGTATGGTGGTCACTCTCGATAGAGACCAATGCAATGTCGGGGAAACGCTGTTGGATTAGTCGAAAATCTTCGAGAAACGGTCCCCCCAGTGAGTAGTACGTGTAGTCGGTCTCCGATGATGAAAACGTAGCATATCCATCCAGCCTAGTAAGAATGTCTATAAGGAGCGCTCGATCTACGGCCTTGTACGGACGGAGTTGGTAAGCTGGGTGCCTCATTGTTTCGCCTCCTTGAGTATCTCGTCAAAGCACCGCTCGCCAACCACGGATGGTGTCTGTCCATCGTCGTCAAACAAATAATCCGAGACTTGCTCAACCTCGCCAAGTGGCTTCGAATAACTGATTCGTCGCGTGTCTCCTGCTGTATGCGAGGGCATTGGCAACGTTGGCTTGTATTGCCGACCTCGCAAGCGCGACTTTACATGGGTCAGTCGCAGTTTGGCGACCCTCTGTTTGATTTCTTCAATACCCGCGGGCGCTGCGCTGTCTATCTGTGCCCTCGCCTGTTGTACCAGTTCGCGGCCCTTCCACTTATTAGTGTAATTCGTGAACAGTGCCATACCTTCGCGCATCTTGTTTTTTACTTGAAGGTACAAGGGGGACGCCGCGTCAATTCCTCTCTTGGTTGTCGTGGTTGGCAGTCGCGAAGCGTCGTTGCTCCTGAACTCGACTACTCCGGAAATCGCAATGAATTGTGTATGGTACTTTGGCACGCCGGCTTCACCCCAGCCGGTCAGTTCGGTGCGATCACAGTAGAGCACTGCCCGGTCATTGCACACGACCGTCCAACCGGCGTCGAGCGTGGAATAGCGCGCCTCGACTTGCTCCGCGGCGATTTCTTCCTCTGAGGGAATTGGCCTGGTGAACCCGACAGCCATGAATACATCGACGCCATTTGTGTGAGTCGTGTATACAAAAGGCCGAATCGCCTTTGTCTTGTTGGACTTTTCGAAGGCAAGCTTCGTTGGCAACGGCGAAACTGGACGTCCGTTGACTTCTACGGAAAAGCCTTTGCTTATGATGAAAGCATAATGACTGGCTACCTGTGCCTCAAAATCGCGACGAAAGGACTTCGCGTTGTCACCAAACAGTTCTGAGACGCCCTTATTGAGTTTCTCGATGACGATCGTGGTGCCGTCCTCTTTCATGCGCGTCTTGGCGGCTTCAACGGGGATGGTCCACTGGTTTTCATCTTTCATCCACGAAGGCGAGAGTTCAACGTCGTATGCATCTTTGCCATTCTGCGTTTGAATCAGGCAGCTCTTCCCGATCTTGAAAATGGCTCTCTTCATTCCGATCCCATATGTGCCAACCACAGGCAGACCCGCATCCTGATCCGCCTTGGCGCGCCCCATGCGAAATGCGTACTCGTGTAGGTTCCAAGGAATGCCGCCACAGTTATCGTGTATGCTGAAGGAGTCCTTGCCTATGTCAATCTGCGCCTTGTAGCCCTTGTACGGAGTCGTTCCCGATCGTTTACCCTTGGTCTTGCGGATTATCCCATCGACACAATTGTCAAGTAGATCGAGGATGGCATCGGAAACCGAAATGTCCCGCGTAAGCATGTGGACGAAGAAGGACTTCACGGGATGCGCTGGTACGTCTTCGTAAGTGCGTCGCGTCATCGATTGCTCCACTATTCTGCAAGTCTGTGAGGCCGTCGAACGCCGTCCTACGCGGTGTTCCCGGCCCGAAGCACCGCGACAATCTCGCGCGCAACCGCGCGCGCGAATAGCGGCGGTACGGAATTCCCAACCTGCTGAAAGCCGTGCCACTTTGTGGGGTGAAAACTAAACCAGTCTGGGAAAGAGTGTAACCTGGCGGCCTCTCTTACCGTGATGCACCGCGGATGAACGGGATGGATCGGACGCGCAGCCGTATATGAACCGTAGTCCGGACCGGTCCCGGCCCGCAATGTGTTCGCCTTTCCGGTCTTCTCAAGGCGGAAATATCGACTTGTTGGTTCGCTCGTTCCTGGTTCCGTATAAGCGAATCGTTTCACCGTCTCTTTGGAGTGAATCGTACGAAGGCACCCGCCGAGCTTACGCGAGGAAAACCTGCGTGCTGGAGCATGATCTTTGGGATCGTCGACGTTTCCTCTTAAGACGGCTGCATATGCGCGCGGTTGTCCGAGCGGATCAATCAGCTCGTCTTTCTCCAAGAGGTACTCAAATCGATCTACATCTGGAATATCTCCGATTGCGCTCCATACAGTGGGCTTGCGTGTCCCCCAAACTGCCGACGCTGGATTGCAAGGACTTGGGTAGGCCGGAAGGTCCAGACGTTTGAGACATCCGAAGATAAACACTCGTTCTCGACGCTGGGGGACACCGAAATCGCTCGCGCAAAGAACGTCAACATCCTGTACGTGATACCCGGCGAGTTTGGCCCGCCGGACAAAAGACTCGAGCAGTGATCGCGCCTCCCCCAGCACAAGGCCTCCCACGTTTTCGACCACAAAGTAACGAGGTTGCAACTGGCGAACCAATCTGGCGAAATGGAATAGTAGTCCGTTGCGGCGATCCGCAATTTCCCTCTTGCCAATAACTGAAATGCCTTGGCATGGCGGGCCGCCAAACAGAACATCTATGCGATCCTTCTTCTTAAGCCCCACGAGTCGACGAATCTCTGGCCCGGTAATTCTTGAAAGATCGGCTTCGAAGGCATGACCCTTTGGAAAATTATGGGCGTAGGATGTTACGTTGATTGGATTCGAGTCGAACCCGGCAAGTATCTTGAAACCAGCTTGCTCGAAGCCGAGCGACATTCCGCCGACTCCGCAAAACAAATCAACTGCTGTGAATCGGCCCTTCTTACGATCCATGTTTCGCCCTACTTGATGGACAGTATCCGCTAATGCAGCATTGGGTGCAACGAGGGTGTCGGGGACGACATACCGTGCGTCCGAGTACGATACAATCGACATGGAACGCAAACCGCCGGCTCGGCGGAACCAACGCCTCTAGTTCCTGGTGGCACTGGTCCGCGCGTTTGCGAGCCGTCCAGCCGAGACGACTGGCGACGCGATGTACGTGCGAATCTACCGGCAACACGCGCGCATTCATCGTGTACATCATGATACATCTGGCGACTTTCGTTGAAACACCAGACAGGGAACACAGGTACTTCTCGGCCCTTTCAGGAGGCAGGTTCCGAAGTGATCGCAAATCACAAGTACCGATATCGTGGTCAATTTGAGTGACGGCGCGAACGAGTTGGGCGGACTTCACCGTCGAAAGCCCCGCAGGTCGTAAGATCGAGCGCAACGCCCTTCCGTTTCCGATCATATCGCGCCAGCAGGGAAAACGTGCCTTCAGGTCACGATAGACTCGTTGCGCCGTCGAGGCGGTCGTTTTGTTCGAGATGATGATGTAAACAAGATCGTCGAGTGGATCACGTGGGTTGCCGAGCCGAGGGCACCCATGTGCGACCGTAAGGCACTGACAAACGCGTTGAATTACCCTGCGGCGAGTAACCTGATTGCGTTTCCAGATGCTGCCTGAGGCCACGAGGCCCTTTTTCGTAGACTTGTTCACCTTCGAATCTCGCTCCAACACGCTTTTCAGTATAACAAGAACATGGCCTGGGCATTAGGGTGTGTCGTCGGGCTGGACGTAATTCCGGTAATGTAATACGGTGAAGTGACGCGAACTTTCACGGAGCAACGGATTGCCGCCTGCCAAGATCAACGCCGATAAGCCGCATCTATGGAAGGCCGACATCGCGGCCTCGGTCGACCAATTCAACCGCTGGTTTATGCGGTTCGCTCCGGAGGCGTTCCGCTCGACGCGGGTCAAGACGACCGAACACGTCAAGGCGTCACTCCTTGCCACGGACGATCTGCGCAGCCTCAATGCGGAAACCCTCAAGGCCAACCCCGGAGCGCTCCCCACGCTCCGGATGTGTACGGCGCCTCCCCTGGCCGTCGATCGTCTTGTCGGGCTTGCCGGAGCCAACAAAGCGCTGATCGGCTGCATGGAAGCCGGCAAGCTGGCAAAGCGGATGTCCCCGGAGTTGCTGGCGCAGCATCTCGGCTCGGTGTGCCGCGTGCTGAGCGAGCTACTTGACCGCGACATCTTTCCCTGGCTCGATGCCTGCAAATCGCCGACGGCGCATGAGCGCGACCGCGCTTCGACCATCGTCGCTGACCGGCTGTGCAGCGCGATGGCCAACCCGATCGTACGGAACGCCCAGGAACAACGGCAGCTTGCCATGATCGGCGATTTCCTCGACAAGCGGGGCTATCGTAAGCAGGCACACGCCTCAGGCAAGCCGCTGAAGGACATGGAACCCGGTACATACGCCTTCAGGATGAACTTGCCGGTCGGAAAAAAGGTCGTGGTGAACATCCCGGTCGACGTCGTGATTCAGCCGAAGAAGCCTAACAAAGATCGGCTGCCGATTCTGATCGAGGCCAAGTCGGCCGGCGACTTCACCAACACCAACAAGCGGCGCAAGGAAGAGGCGACGAAGATCCATCAATTGCAGGCGACGTACGGCGATTCCGTGCCGTTCGTCCTGTTCCTTTGCGGCTACTTCGGTAGCGATTATCTTGGCTATGAGGCCGCCGAAGGCCTTGATTGGGTGTGGGAACATCGCATCGGCGATCTTGAAAAGCTGGGTCTATGACGCTCGCGGCGACCATAACAAGTGTTCCAAATGAGGCGCGCCGACAGGCGGTACAGGTGTCTCTCGATGCAAAGCGCAGCGCTGCCGAGCGCAATCGCCTCGGCCAGTTCGCAACGCCGAACGCCCTCGCCGTCGAAATTGCCCGGTTCGTCGCCAAACAGGTTGGCAAGAGCAAGCGTGGCATTCGCTTCGCCGATCCTGCGATTGGGACAGGCAGTTTCTTCTCCGCGGCGGTGACGGCGTTAGGCAAGGGTCGAATCGCAAGCGCCGTCGGCATTGAAATCGACGGTGCGTTTTGCCGGGCTGCCCGAGACCTTTGGGCGAACTCCGGCTTGGAAGTCGTCCAAGGGGACTTCACGCGCCTTGCGGGCAACGGATCGATTCCCGCCGCTCCGAACCTGATTCTGGCCAACCCGCCTTATGTGCGGCACCATCATCTGGATCGCGTGGACAAGGAACGCCTGCAAGCGCAGACGTACAAACTCACCGGCATTGAAGTGAACGGGCTTGCGGGTTTGTACGTCTATTTCGTGCTGCTCGCCACGGCGTGGATGGAGGACGGCGGTTGGGCGGCGTGGCTGATCCCATCCGAGTTTATGGACGTGAACTACGGTACCGCTCTCAAGCGGTTCCTTACGGACCGCGTGACGCTAGTCCGCGCTCACCGATTCGATCCCGACGATGTGCAATTCGATGACGCGCTGGTGTCCTCCGTAGTACTCGTCTTCCGCAAATTCCCTCCGTCGGAGGGACACGCGGTCGAGTTTACCTTCGGCGGGACGCTGGACAATCCGCATGCAACGGCGTCACTCACGCTCCCTCAGTTGCGAAGCGCCCGTAAGTGGACGGTGTTTCCGAGCCATGCGAAGAACGACCGATGCGTATCGACCGATGATGCCGGGCCGATGCTCGGTGATTTCTTTCGGATACGCAGGGGAATCGCGACAGGCAGCAACAAGTTCTTCGTCCTCGATCGAGCCGACGCGGAGCGCCGTCGGATTCCTAAGCGCTACCTTCGGCCGATCCTGCCTAGTCCAAGGATGTTGAAGGCAACGGTCCTCGATTGCGACGATGACGGGTATCCGGTAATCGCCCCTCAACTCTGCGTCATTGATTGCGACCTTCCAGAGCCGATGCTTGCGAATCGCCATCCGGCCTTTTGGGAGTATCTGCGCAGCGCCAAGGCTCTCGGTGTGAGGGACGGGTATCTGGTCGGCAAACGCACCCCCTGGTACAGGCAGGAGCAGCGTGAACCCGCACCCTTCGTCTGCACTTACATGGGGCGCGGCGCTAACGACAAGCGGCCATTCCGGTTCATCTGGAACCGATCGCAGGCAATTGCGACGAATCTCTACCTGATGCTTTTCCCGCAGCCGGGACTTGCCACGATGCTGCATCGGCATCCTGACCGCGCGGCAATCGTGTTTGACATCCTCGGTCGTATCACCGGTCATGAACTACGCGGCGAAGGGCGAGTCTACGGCGGCGGGCTGCACAAAATTGAGCCGAGTGAGTTGGGTCGCATTTCAGCACGAGGATTTGTCGAACGCTGGCCGGAACTTTCCGAAACCTGCCGGCGCATCGAAACGAAGAGCCTATTCGGCTGATCCCTCCTGCAAGGCTCTTTGATATCTTCGCTGAATCCGCTTCTGTATTGCACGCCGCCTCAAACATGAAAAAACCCCGGCGGGGGCGAGCCGCCGGGGGGCGGCGACGGATCAGGCGGCGTGCGCCTGCTCCTCGGGTGCGTGCAGCGCCGCGATAATGTCGGCGGCAGTGCGCTGGATGCGGTCCAGCGACGCGGCCAGCGTGTCGGTCTTGCCGTCGTAGAGCTGGATGTAGTCGCGGGCGGCGGCGCCGGCGTCCAGGCCCACGGCCTGGCTAACGACGAACGCGACGGCCTCGGCTTCCGTCTCGCGGACGGTCTTGCTGGCCGGGCGGTCCTCGCCGCGGTGCAGAAGCTCGTGCGCGAGTTCGTGCGCGATCACGGCAAACTCCTCGGCGGCGGGCAGGCCCTGCCGGATGCTGATGCGACCGCCGCGGGACAGGCCAAGGGCGCTGCCGGGACCGATCTCGTAGTCGAGCGCGATGCCGCGCGAAGCAACGTCCGCCTTGATGCGGTCGAGGTGCTGGCCGGGATCGCCGTTGATGCCGGCCGGCTCGGGCAGCGGCTGGCCGTCGGTCTGCGACACGTCGAAGACGTACACGCCGCGGAAACGCAGCACGGTATCATCGCGCTCGGCGGAATCGCCGGCGGCAGGCTCGGCGTCGCGCCCGCCACGGCGGCTCTCAGACTTGCGGAAGACCATCGGCGCGATGATGACGATGCCCTTCTCGCCCTGGCGGACGTAGCGGCCCATTTGCTTCCACGTGTTGAAGCCGGCGACCTGCGTCGCGTCGGGCTTCTGCGACAGGATCAGCATGACGTTCCCGAAGCTGTATTTGTGGAACTTCGCCAGCATCGAGAGGTAGCGGGTGAGTTCATCGCTCCTGCCTGTGGCGAGCGCCTGGCTGAGTTGTTCGAGGGCCTGGTCGGCGACTTTCTTGGCTTGTTCGGCTTTCATGATTTTGCTCCTTGCCGGGACCCGCGACGTGCGGTCCCTTCGCAAAGCCAGAGGGACCCCGGCGGGGGTGGCAAAGGAGCGAGCCGCGGCAAGGCCGGCAGGCCGCCGGAGAGTCCCGCGAAGCGGAGCAGGACGAATGACGGACCGGACCCGAAGGGCGCGAAGCGTGTCAGGCGTGAGGCGTGCAAGGCTCGAAGGCGGGAAGCGAAGCGGTGACGGCCGGGAGCCGCGATTGAAAGCCGAGAGACAAGCAAATGAACCGATGCAACGCACCGAATCTGACTGCAAGGGAAAGAGCCGCTGCTAGCGAATAGCGGAAGCTACGCATGAACATTGGATTGATGCCGGACGTTGGCTCATGCTGGGAGAGTGCGCATTGTCGAGAACGACACGCAACGCGACGACGGCGAATCAACAGCGAGGCGAAAACATACTGAGCACGGAGTCAGCGCATCGCTGCCGCAAATCGAGGTTCCGTGACGAATCGGCAGATCGCTCGACCTGTCCTGTGGCTAAGTACTAACACCTTCCGCGGTCGGGTGACGCCGACATACAAGACGCGACGCGATTCCTCAATATCGCCGCGTGGATGGGGAAACTGGCCGTCCTGAAGCTCGATAATGCACACCGCTTCAAATTCTCGACCCTTCGCAGAGTGGAGAGTAAGCAAACGCAAGCTCCCATCAGGATGGGCAAAATCTCCGATGTCGTCTACAGTCAAGTCGTCAGGGTCAAAGTCGCGGTTTTGGCGGATATCCGCAATGATCTCCGAAGCTGACGACTCGATGGCGGTAGCGCCTGCCTCTCTTATGAAACCGTGCTCCCGAAGGATTGCTGTGAAGGAGGGTGCCGCTGCCTCCAGCCACGCGATAGCCGAGGCGTTCCGGTCTCTCAGTTCGCGACCGCAAATAACTAGGCGCATCACCGCGAGTCTGCCGACACGGTCCCAAACGTCAAAGCGAGCCAGCCCCTCGACTTGTTGGACGGTGTGGAATAGCTGAACCTGAACACGGCGGAGAAGATCGGAGGCGGGTGTATCAATATACGCGCACAAATACTCGATCAGGCCGGTGAAGAGTCGCGCGCGCCGGTAGGGACGCGCGCCTGGTCCCGAAACGGGCACGCCCAAGCGCCGAAGCTCACGGGCGATTGGAAACAGCATGTACCATGCTGGAGCGAGCACGGCCGCGTCTGTGACGGCAATGCCTTCGCGCGTCAGGAGTGGAAGAAACCCACCGACTACGGCATCGACGCCGGAAGCGGCAGTAATCGTACTGGGCGAAGTGCGATATCCTGCATTCGGACCAACGGCAACCATTATTGGAGCGCGAGGGCAGAGGGCTTCACCGAGTGCAACGATTCGTCCACTACTTCGCCAGTTTTCGTGTAGTGCGAAGTCTGTGCGGGCACCCAGATGATCAGCGAATTCAAACATGCGCGCTGGCTGGGCACCAGCAAAACCTTGGATAGACTGAAAGTGATCGCCGACAAGAAAAAAGCGGCTCCGGCGGGCGTCGGCCAGTCGATACAGCACCTGCACCTGAAGCGCGTCCGTATCCTGCATCTCATCGATGAGGATTTCTCGGTATCGCGAGGAAACGCTCCTAGCGAGGTGTGGATGCAACTCAAATAGTCGATAAGTCAGATAGGTAATGCTCGGAAAATCGACGAGTTGGCGCTCGGCGAGCCGTTCCCAGAAACGGCGCACACAGTCATCAGTTAGCCGAACATCTGTCGGGATCAGCGGTTCGCCTGCTGCACCGCGCCGTATGCGCTCAAATTCCTGAATGCTGCCGTGGCCCTGCATGGTGTCCGCGAGGGCCTGCTGTGCGGCCTCGGCAAATTCAGAGGTCTCGGGGGCCGCAACGGTCAATCCCGACTCGTATCCGTCGAGAAGGCGATGGTGATGCCGGAGCACCGCCTGAAGACAAAAGGAGTGAATCGTACCGACATCGGCATAATCGGCATCGTCGGCACTGGCCAGCGATTTGAGTCTGCCCTCGATCTCATGGGCGGCGGCGTTCGTATAAGTGATGCACGCCACACGACGGGGCGTATCTCTGACTTGCTCAATCGCGCGTAGCAGCCGGGCCACAATGGTCCGTGTCTTGCCACTACCTGGGCACGCGACGACCAGGACGTGTCGAACCTCCTCATCCACAGCTGCGCGCTGTGCGGGCGTCAGCTTCATTCAGTCACCCACGCGATTGCGTCCTTAAGATACTGAGGCGCGTCGGTCGCGGCGTGCATGTGCTTTGACAGTACTTGGGCGAACCGTCCCTTGGACCTGAACTCCGCAGCTTTCAGGATGCGTTCTCCGAGCGTGTCAAAATTGACCGGGTCTGCCGCCAGGGCTTCTCCAAGCCTTCGAGTACGCAATTCCGCCGCGGTGAGGCGCAGTGGCTCAGACATTCCTGCGATTGCCAACTCTTTTTCGAGGGTGATGTCACACGCGAAGACCTTCACGAACTCATTCTCATGCTCTCCCAGATTGCGAGGGGGCTCTCCCTCCTCTGCCGGGTCATCATCGCGATCGGTAATGATCGCGCAACGCTTACGGACGCCATCGGGGCCGAAGAGTTTGGCGAACGGGGCGAAGTGGGTTCCGAATATCGGCACGACTGCGACGCCGTGTCGATCGAGGTCGATTTCACATATTTGCTTCGCAATGGTGGGGACGAGGAATAGCTCCGCTGGCCCTTCGACTAAGATCACTCGCCGGGCGAAGAGCAGCGTCGATTTGGTGGCGTCGAGATAGCGGTTGAGGTCGGCGCGATCGGCATCGCTCAGATGACCGGCTAAGCGCGGTACATGGGCGTCAACAATGCCATTCTGGCCTACCGAAAGGACAACATAGTCATCGATGTCTGTGGCAGCCGTAACGTGCGTGCTGTGCGTGGTAACGATCACCTGGACGGAATGGGCCTTGAGAGTCTCCAATAGGACGCGCTGAAGCTGGGGGTGAAGGTGCGATTCCGGTTCTTCAAGTAGAATAACCGCACCGGCGCATTCGTCAGCGTCAAGTCGGCTCTCGAAGTATTGAAGCAACAGCGCGATGTAGAGAACGTTGTTCAGCCCCAGCCCGTTCTGCCCCGGTTCAAACCGAGTGTGGCTGTCGCTCGACAACAATAGGGTAAGGGCTCGCTCGATGGCCGAGAACGTCGGACTGCTCATGCCAAGGGCAACCGACAGCTTGAAGGCGTCGCCGGCGGTGGTTGAAAGACGCTCGTCAAGCAATTCGCCGATGCGCTTTATGGTGTCAGTCGATGCGATTGCAGTGTTAGCGTCTGAGAGGATTTCGACGAGACGCGCCTGTTCGTCGCGAGGCAACTTGAGCGAGCGGATGATTCGGCGAAGTGGCGACTGCCGAGAAGACTTGAGATCGGCCACGACATCGCGCAGCGCGTGCAAGATGACCACCAAGTAGTCGTTCAAATCCGAGATACGGATGCTGCGGCCAAAGTCCTCATCCCAATCGATGTTAGCCGGGTCCTCGTCTCCGCCTCCGGTAATCTCCCAGCGATAGTCATCAATGGTGAGGTCTTCGGCTTCACGCTCCTCAGCCTCAATTGCATCCCGCGCGGTCGGATTCGGGCGGAATCGGTACGTCAGACGCGCCAAGTTGTCTCGCACCTTGAAGAAAGCTGCAAACGCGGAAGCCTCCACGTCATCTTCAAAATCGCTGAACTCGACTGCGACCACAATATGTAACGGATGTTCGGCCGCAGCGGTTTCGTTCACGTCTGCCAGAGTCAACTGCCTCGTGTAGCCGGGCAAGTCGCCATCCAAAACCAACCGGAGTGCATGCAGCAGATTTGTCTTTCCGGTGTTGTTCTCACCGATGATGCAGGTGACGCCCTTGCGAAGCGGAACATCAAGTGAGGTTAGGTTCCGGAAGTTCCGAACAACCAGTCTGCTTATGTGCATGGAGCAAGCTCACTTAGTGCTGTCTGTGTCCGCGTCTTGTGGAAGTAGCGGCATTTCGAGTCCGTCGATTTCCTGCAACGTCTTGCCGGCGATTCCCTGGAGGTCGCCGTACATACCGGCAGTCGATTCGATGACGCCGCGAATCTGTTCCTCGCGCTTAGCCCACAGCCGCGTCATGGTCTTGCGCTCCTTCTCCAAATCCTCGTGCATGTCACTGAATTTCTCGACAATTGCCTGCACGCGGTGGCGGAAGCGCGGGCCTGTAAGGTACTGGTAAACCAGTTCCATCTTGGTTTGCTGCCCCTCGCCGGCCTTGCGGGCGGCGGCGAGTTCGATGAGTGATTGACGCAGCGCCACGGCGACCGGCATGGCGCAGCGGTGCGACGTGACCCATACGCCGTCAACATGGTCGAACGCTTCCACGTCCTTCGGCAGCGCCTGGCTGACGATGACGGCCAATTCGGCCTTGGCGGCGCGTTGATCCTCGCGCAGCTTGGCGAGCCAGCCGTCGGTCCAGTTCCTGGTGCGCTTTGATTCCCACAGGATTGCCCCGCACGGCTGTCCCATCGGGCCAATGACGCGCTGAAGCGCGTCGCCGCCGTGCTCGCCCTTAGCGACCGGCTCGATGGAGTCGTGCGGGAACTTCTCGCGGAGCATCGCTTCCAATTCAAGTTCTTGCACCTCGCCCTGTAGCTGCTGCGACCCCTGCTCGGCCCGTCGCTTCAGGTCTTCGATCTGCTTCTGCATTGAAGCGATGGTCTGCTCTTTCTCCGCGACTTTCAGCTTGAGCGAATCCTCAGCTTCCTTCTTGGCCTGCTCGCGCGTTACGCCGAGCGATTCCTGCACACGCTTTTCGATGGTCAGGTCCATCTCGCGCTTGGCGTCGTCGAGTTCACGCTGCTTGCGAATCAACTCGGCTTGCGCCTTCTGCGCTTCGGTGAGCTTGGCGTCCTTCTGCTTGATGACTTCCTGAAGGTCGGCCAGTTCCCTTGCCTTCTGGTCGAGGTCGGTCGATAAGGCCAGCTTCGCCTTCTTCGCTTCCTCGGCAGCGATAGCGGCGCGCTCGGTCTGCATCTTGGCGGCGACTTGGTCGTCGATGCTCTCCTTTGCCTTGGCGATCTCCGCCTGCTGCTCCTTGACCGCGGCCTCGCGCTTGCGGATGTCAGTATCCTTCTGCGCGATCTGCTGTTCGAACTGCCGGCGCGTGGATTCGATCAGCGGAGCCGCCAGCGACTCGGTCAGCTTGATCTCGGTCTTACAACTTGGGCAGACTATCGTTGGTTCAGTCATTCTCGTATCCCGCAGAATGTGGGCAGTTTACCGTCTTTCGGGCTAACACGGCATGTTGGGGAAGTCAACGCGGGAGGGGACGCGGCGGTTGGCCAGCTTCGTTTCGATACGCCGCTCGGCGGTTATCCATTGACCGATCGGCTCGCATTCCCCCCCATGCCGTCTTTGATTCGTCGGGCAGAGTAGCCGGGTCAGTGGTCGAAGGCGCTGCCATGCGACGGTGGATACGGACCGTAACGGGTTCCTCCGCGTCCAAGCGACGGGTGCCGGCGCGCTCTGGCGCGGCCTCGATGGTGTACTCGGCCTTTAGCGCCTTGATTCGGCCAGCCAATTCGGCCGTCGTGAGTGGCGGTTTCGTGGCTTCGGGCGTTGCATCGGCTCCCGATCGCGGGGCCGTCCCCGCAAGGCTCCCCTTGAGTTGATCACGCAAATCTGTCAATTCGGCTTGATAGACTTCATGGATGAAGGGCTTGCCGATTCGCGCTTGGTAGTCTCCAAGCTGCGATTTGGCGATGGATAATTCCTGCCGGATCGCGACCACGTCCGAGCCGTAGGCTTTGCACAGACGATCGAGAGCGTTCAAAACGGCGCGGGGACCATGATTGCCCCGAAAAAGCCGGTCATGCTTCGTAGTCGCGCCCTCCAGATAAACTTCGGGCGGGAACTGCGGCTGCAGCACGAGTCCGAACCGCAGTCCGCGATAGACGCCGAGCGGAACGCGGCGCTCCTGCCGGACCTCCTGCGGCAGACTGTCCAGTTGGCGAGCCAGCGCAATCTGCGCATCCTCCCGTGAATACTCGCGGCCGTTGATGGTGATGAAATCATCGGCATGGGCTGTCATGGTCGATTGATCGGTCGTGAGGTCGGACAGGCGTTTGTTCAGGCGGGCGATTTTCTCCGGCAGGTCACGCACTTTGCAACGGGCGACATACTGTTCATCAACGTGATTCTTCTTGAGCAGCGCCAGCCGCTGCAATTCAGCGTCGGCCTCGGCGAGCGTCAGCACCGCCGGATTCCCTGACGCGATTGCCTTGACTTCGGCGTAGGAAAGTTCCTGCCCGCCGACATCCTCGGCTCGTCGAACGGCGTTATTGCCGGTGATGACCTGGCCGATGAACCGGGCCTTGGTCTCAAGCGCCTGCCACATGTAAGCGTCGAATGATCCCTCGGTGACGTAGCGATACACCGCGACTTCCTCGTTAGTGTTTCCCTGGCGGAGAATGCGTCCCTCGCGCTGTTCAACCTCGGCCGGTTTCCACGGCGCATCTAGGTGATGCAAGGCGACCAGACGCTGCTGCACGTTGGTGCCGGTGCCCATCTTCTGCGTGCTGCCAATCAGCACTCGCACCGAACCGTTGCGGACCTTCTCGAAGAGTGCCTGTTTCTTGGCGTCGGAGTCGGCCTCCCCGATGGCGGCGATTTGCCCGCGGGGAACGCCGCGGGCGACCAACTTCTCGATCACGTCGTCATAGGCCGAGTATCCCCATGCTGTCTGGTGTACGCCCATGTCGCAGAAAACCATCTGTGTGCCGCGTGTCGCGGCTGTCCGATTCCAGATTTCAGCGACATTCTCGACCAGGCGGTTGACCTTGGAGCCGTCAGGATCGGCAGCGGAAGAGGACAGCATCCGCCCGTCAAGGGCGAGCTTGCGGCCATCGGTCGTGATGTTGAGCGCGTTGTCGATGCGCGGGTCTACCTTCTCCGATCGCAATCGTTCGTAACGCCTGACGAGTTCCTGTTGCAGCGCGTGCTGTTCCGCGGACATCGGGCAGGCGACAACGATCGGTTTGCCGCCTTCCAGTCGAGGACGAGGGAGGTTAAGCATTTCGGCGGTCTGCACGTCGGAGAATGCCCGGAACATCTGCTGGAGTTCCGGCAGGTTGGTGAACTTGGCGAATCGGCTCCGGGGCCGCAGCGAAGCGCCATCGGGCGAGATTTCCATCGTGTCGATGACTTCGCCGAAGGTGGCGGCCCACGCATCGAAGTGTTCCAGTCCGCGGCTTTTGAGTCCCGCTGGATCGAGGAACCGCTGCATGGTGTACATCTCGACCATCGTGTTCGACACCGGCGTGCCGGTGGCGAAGGTGACGCCGTGGCCGGGATGCTGCTCGCCAAGGAAGCTGGCTTTCATGTACACGTCAAAGGCGCGCTCGCTGCCGCCGGTCTGGATGCCGGCGACGCGCTCCATCTTGGTCGGCGTCTCCAGGTTCTTGAAGAAATGGGCCTCGTCGATGAAGACATGATCGACGCCGAGTTCGTCGAACACGAGCCCGTCGTCCTTCTTCTCCTCGGCAAGCAGGTCTTTCAGGCGCTCCACGCGGGCAGCTTTCTGTTTCTCGATCTGCTTGATGAGATTGCGATTCGCGCCTTTGGCGCCGGCGTGTTCGCGAAGCAGCTCGTCGTACTCGGCGATCTGCTCGATAAGGAACTTCTCCTGGTAATCCCGTGACATGCCGATACGCTCGAACGACGAATGTGTGACGAGAATCCCGTCCCATTCGCCACTGGCGATCTTGGCGGTCAACAACTTGCGACGGTCGCGGCGCAGGTCCTCCTTGGTGGCGACCAGCAGTTTGGCGTTGGGATAGAGCTGCATGAATTCGCGGGCGAACTGTTCCAGCAGGTGGTTGGGAACAACGTACATCGGTTTCTTGATGAGCCCCGCCTGTTTCATTTTCATGCCGGTCGCGGCCATCGTGAACGTCTTGCCGGCGCCGACAGCGTGCGCTAGCAGCGTGTTGCCAGAACTCATCCCCCGCCACACGGCGTCGGCCTGGTGCGACCGCAGGCGAACGGTCTGGTTCATGCCGGGGAAGTCGAGGTGCGAGCCATCGAAGAGGCGTGGCCGCAGGTTGTTGTAAATGTCGTTGTAAACCCGCACCAGCCGCTCGATGCGTTCGGGGTCAGTGAATACCCATGCGCGGAAGCGCTCCTTGATCAGCTTCTGTTTCTCGCGCGCGGCCATCGTCTCTTCCTGGTTGACAACGCGCTCCTCGCCGTCGCCATGATCGATCACGTCGTAGATGACCGGCGACTTCATGTTGAGGGCCAGATCAAGTAGCCACGTGCCGTTAGCACGGGCGGTGCCGTAGTCGGAAGTTGCCGCGACGGACGCCTTCGCGGCGTGGCCGGCGTCCACGCTCCAAACCGCGTCCTTTTGAAGATGACTGACCGGGATGATCGACGGCTCGACATGGAACAAATCGGCCGCGAATGCCTGGATGTCGCTGGCGGGTATCCACGGCGCGCCGAGATTGGCGTCGATGTCGCCGGGCAGCACGTCCTCGGGCTGCACGCGCCACAGCGCCTCGGTGTTCTGGGCGTAGGCCCGCCCGGCCTTCTCGGCGGCTGCCAGCTTGGCGCGAACGTTGCCGGACAAGTAGTCGTCGGCGGTCTTCCATGATTTCGATTCGGGGTCATGGAAGACCAAGTCGCCCAGTTCGCTGATAACCTGCTGCTCCGGTTTGCCGTAAAGGCCGGCGATGAAGGGCAGGTCCACCCTGCCCCGCTGGTTGAGCGACACGAGCAAGCCTTCCTCGGCACTGCGAACTTGCGTGACGGGCGGCGTCTTGCCCACCACGTCCTTGGTCATGATGGCGGCTTTGGAGGCCTTTTCGGTGACCTCGTCGTAATCTTCGAGCGACATCACCAGCATCGCGTCGGGATCTTCAATAAACTTGACGAGGTTCGGCCGCCGTCGGATCACGCTGCCGTCGCGACTCTCGCTGAAGGAGGTCTTGTTGATGGGTCCGTAGGTGCGTTGAAAACGATCGAAGGCTTGGTTGAGGTCACGCCTCGCTTCTTCTCGATGCTCCGTCGGCCAACCTTCATTTTGTGATTGCAGCACGCGGCGAGCGTGGTCGCGCAAGCCGATCAGAGAAGCGAGCCGGCGGCCGGTGAGAGTGCCGGCGGCCTTCAGCGCCGTGCCGCCGTACACGACCGGCACGGTCTGACCGCCCACCAGTTGGCAAATCCCCCGGTCGCTGCCGACGAAGAAACTGCCTTCGTTGATGTGGCGTTCCGCCGGCGGTGGTGTGAAGGACGGAGTAGATTCTTCCGCGGTCTGTGACCATTGCGACGGCGCGAACTGCGGCAGCATGCCAATGGCGTCTTTCAGCTTCGCCGAGAGGTCCCCGCTGCCACGAACGCTGTATCCTTCCCCGCCATAGAGCGTGTCCTTGCGAGTCCAGTCGCCGAGAACCATCTCCGGGTGGTTGAGGAAGTAGCGATTGACCGGAACGTCGGCGCCGTCGATGACAATTGGCGCGATACCCAGCCACTGCGTATCGACGTGTTGAGCGGGTTCGCCGGGAGCGCGCTTGCGCAGGAACAGGATGTCTGTGACGACTGCCGTGCCTTCGCGCTTGAAGGCGTGGGATGGCAGCCGTATGGCTCCGACGAAGTCGGCCTTCGAGGCGAGATACTCGCGGATGGCGGCATTCTGCTTGTCGAGCGTGAAGTGGGACGTGACCAGGGCCAGCACACCGCCGAGTTTGAGGGAATCGACCGACTTGGCGAGAAAGAAATCGTGAAGCGAGAGCTTCTGTCCGTGGTAGTCGAGCTTGGTGTCGGCAAAGGGCACGTTGCCGACAACCGCGCCGATGCGCTCCTCGGGCAGTTTTGTCTCGCGGAAACTTTCAATGCGAATGTCTTGGTCGGGATGAAGCGCCCGCGCGATCCGTCCCGATATCGAGTCCAGCTCGACGCCGATAAAGCGATACTGCTCGCTTCCCTGACTCATGAAATTGCCGATGCCGCATCCGGGCTCCAGGATCATGGCATCGGAGGGGACGCCCAATCGCGAGATAGCCTCGTGAATGGACGCGATGACGGTTGGCGACGTGTAGAAGGCGTTGAATGTCGTGCGCTTGGCGCTGTTGTATTCCGCGGGGCTTAGAAGTGCTTTCAGTTCCGTGCCGAGCTTCTGCCAGCCGGCGTCCTTGTAGTGCTGTGTTACCGGGTCGGGAAAAATCAAAAGTGCGACCGGCCCGAAGCCGGCAAAGCGGGCAAGCACCTGGCGCTCGTCATGAGTTGCGAGCCGATTTTCTCCCTCGACCTTCTGAAGCATGCGAATCGCGGCGATGATGTCGCGAGCTTTCTCTTTTTCGCCGCCGGCGATCTGGACCGGAGTACTGGGCGGTGCTTTGTCGGTTTTCGGTGTGAACCGTTCTGAACGCGGGGAAGATTCAGAGGCTGCTAGGCCTTCCTGGGGCGAGGACAGCAGGTCGAAGAGCGTCGGCTGGCTCGACCAGCTCAGGCGCGCGACGTGCGATTGCGGGACCGATCCCCTGCGATGTCCGACAACGGCGGCTCGCCCGGCGGTGACGCGTGCCGCAAACGATCCTTCATCTCGATGAGTGCGAATTCCATCGCCGCGCTGGCGATCTGGCTCGGATCGATGTCCGGCTGGCCCTTCGACAGTCTCATCGTCCAGTCTTCGTGGAGCGTCTTCAGTTCGCGCGCGTAGCGATTGACCACGTCGAGGACCTTGCGCTTGCGGCGGAGCTTGCCGTGCAGTCTCGGTCGCTGTCGCAGAAGCTCGATGATGATTGTCTTGTACGGCATGTTTGCCTCCTGTGTTGGAATCGGGGGGTTTTTCCAGGGCGACCGGCGGATCATCCGCCTCGGGCGGAAACAGCAGAATGGGATGCCGCGGGGGACGTGACTTGCGGCCCATGATCAGGAACAATCAAGACGGATGCGTTCCTGGATGCCTGATGAAACCCCGGCATGACCCGTTTCGGCTTCTAGCGGCGACAAGTCGACCGAGCCCGTATTGAGCCATGCGAAGGACTTGTTGTCGGTCTGTGACGTTCCGTCAGACATATTCCCGCAGTGTGATATTTCGCAAATCGCATAGCAGGTTCTGACGATTCATTCAATCGGAAAGCCGCAAAACGCTCCCCGGCATCGGTATTATCCGAGATTCCGGATCACGTCACCCGGATCGGCATCGCAGGCGCGGCACCATGCCGCGAACTCCACCGGGTCAATGCGGCGGTCGCCGATCTCCGATCGGTGCACCATCGTGTTGTGCATCCTGAGTTTACGGGCGAGGTCTCGTTGCGTCAGGCCGGCCTTGGCCCGCATGGCGCGGAGCATCCCGCACATCCTCCGATAGGCCGGTTTATGTTGTGCCCTTGCTGCCATTGCAGCAGCAAGCTAAACTCCGGCAGGTCTGCTGCTAGTTTAGCAGCAGCGACTTTGCGCTCGGGGGGGGCCCTACGGGCTCCTGGAAGGGGTTATGCCATGACAGTTCTGGCTGGGATGAAAAACCGCTTGTCGCTGCAAATTGGACGATCCGTGTTTCTGGCTGCTTTCGCTTGCGCCTGGTGCGTTGAGGGACTTCAAGCCCAACCTATTGTCGCCGAAAGCCACTTTAATGCCGATCCGGACGGCTGGACGGCGATGCGGACGGTCAATCTCAGCCCGCTCGATCCGACGCCAGTTCCCGAGGGAAATCTCGCGTGGGTGGAGCAAGGAGGCAATCTCGGCGGCTACTTCCAGCACGTCGATCCCAATGACGGACGAACCTCCTATTGGCAGGCCCCGTCCGGCTTCCTGGGCGAACAGTCGGCGGTGTATGGCGGCGTTCTCAGTTTCGACCAGAAGCAGTCATCCACAAGCAGCCAGTACGATATCGCCGATGTCGTCATCCAAGGCGGCGGAATGACGCTGGCGCTCAACACTTCCTACAATCCGCGAACTGGATGGACGCGCTATCACGTCTTGCTGGCTGCCGGGGGCGGGTGGCACGTCAATACTTTGAGCGGGCCGGCAGCGACTCCTTCGGATTTGCAACAAGCTCTGGCGGCGCTGACGGCTCTCTACATCCGGGCCGAGTACCGGAGCGGCAATGACACCGATGGCTTGGACAACGTCGTTCTCAACGGCCCATCCCCGGATTGCCCGGCCAGCACCTTCGACGCAGACGACGAAGGCTGGTGGACGCTTCGGGATACGAACCCACCGGCTTGGGCGAATTCGACGGGGAACCCCGGCGGCTGCTTCACGGTATCCGATCTTGCCGATGGCGTTGAATGGCGCTACCTGGCACCTGCCAAGTTCCTAGGGGATCGCACTGTGTTGCTCGGCAGCATCCTGGAGTTCGATCTGCGCGCAACGCCGGTCGCCCAGCCGGACCCGTCAGAGGGCCTGCGAATGGTCAACGTCACCGGCTCGGAACTGACGCTGCAATTCGCGGCGGAATCCAATCCGGCCGACAACGGATGGACGCACTTTGCGGTGCCGCTCCAACCCTCGGCACAATGGTCGCGAACGAGCGACGGGCAAGTGCCGACGATGCAGGATTTTGCCGACGTGTTCGGTTCCCTGTCCGAATTGACCATCCGTGGCGAGTTCTACAGCGGCGTCGATGAGGGTTTGCTCGATAATGTGTTCTTTCTCGATTGCCGTCCGTGCTCGCCCGCGGCGGACTTCGACCAGAGCGGGCAGGTTGACGCTCTCGACCTTCCGACGATGGTCGATGTCTTGCTCGGTGTGGACATTGATCCCTGGCATCTTCTTTGTGCCGACATTAATCGTGACGGTTCCGCAAACGGGGCTGACCTGGGCGGCTTCGTCGAGGCGATGCTCGCTCCGTGACCTCGCCTGCCTGACGTAGCCACAGGTTCAATTTGAATCGTCGCCGGTCATGTTGACTCACGACGCTGGCCAATGCGCAAGAGTGGATCTAAGAGCGTAGTCCTACTGACAGGGGGTGTTTTGGTCGTCCAATGCCGTTTCTAGCTTGTGCGGGCTCCCTAATGCGAAGCTGGGGCGGTTCGTCAGGCTCGATACTTTTCCTGAATGCCCTACGGCCTCTCCGCGAACTCGAAGTAACGGCTTCGTGTACACATCGCGCAACACTCGGGTAGCTCTTTGTTGCCTTCTCATCACGGTTGGCCCGATGCTCTGAAAGTTATCCACAGGTCTGTCCCGTTGTGGAGCGGTTCTTTCAATAGTGCCGGCTGGCCGACGCCGTCGCCAGCGATCCGGAGGCGCGCTCCGGCGTCGGCCGCATTGGGTGCTATTTAGTAATAAGAAAGAGCGAGGGTGCAACTCTTTGATTTTCATCAAACCGAACCGTCACGAATTGACGGCCAACCGTCAGGATCAGTCGGCGTACCGACAAAAAGGTCTTGCGCCTTTGTCGGTCATGTGCCAATGTGCTGTCTGTCTAGTGACAGAATCGGAGGCGGAAAATGACGGAAGTGCGACAGATTGCGGGGCTCGCTGGGAATCAAGTCAGCACCAAGCGCGGATTCCCGGTTTATCGAACCAATCCAAGCGTGCCGACCACCAGCGGACTGACAACGCGGACCAAGCGATTTCAGGTGCCGGGCGGCAGAGGTTCGGTCATCGTTGACAACAGCAGCGGCGAAATCAAAGGCATCGGCGGCATGGGCTTCTGGTGGGAAGAGGAAGTTGACAGCAGCCGATTCGTGAAGATGTTCCTCGACGGCATCAAACAGGCGGCGGATCTCTCCAAGACAGGCCTGCAGGTGTTCGAACTCGTCTACCACGAAATGCGGGCGAATCCTGGCTCCGACGAAATCAAGCTCAATCAGTACGTCGCCAAGGATCACGGTATCAGCGACCGCACGTATCAGCGCGGGGTGCGGGAACTGCTGGAAAAGGAATTCCTGTACCGCAGCCCCAGCGACGGCGTGTTCTTCGTCAACATCCGTTTCATGTTCAACGGGGACCGTCTGGCATTCGTGCGGACGTACCATCTCAAGGGCGCGGGCCGGCAACAGGAACTTCAACTCGGAGACATGGCGTCCCTCCCCTCGCCTGGTTCGGCCGCTACCGAATGCGGTGGATCCAACGTACCAACCTGATACGCAACATACTGAATCAACTTGGGTTAAGGATGCTTGGGCCTCAAGTCGAACCTCGACCACTTTAGCCGCCGATCATAGGTAGGCGCGACGGTAGGCCATTATACAATTACCGACACATCCCGGTGGTTTTCTGGGCATGCACTCGAACGCCGAGGATAATGCCGAAAAGCTCGAGCAATAAATGCGATTGTACATTTTGAGGAGTAGCCCGTACCGTAAACTTGTCATGGATCGTACGGTCGGTGGACTCCAGAGAACGGCCATGCCCCAAGAAATACTCTACTGCAACGGGGATTACAATCCTTGTGAATCTAGGACTGTCCGTCCTGATGTGTACAGCAATAACCCGGTTCGGCGTCGTCTGCGACCGGCGCATTGGTATCGACGGGCAACATTTTTTTGAGTTTCAAACGCATGGGAGTCACGATATGAGTTGGCAGCAACATGTTGGCGTCAAGGCAACACCCGTCCAATCTCACAAAGGTGCCTCAAGAGAGGAATTGGAAGACTGGCGGATCGCTGATTTTACGGTTGGTTATGTCGATACGGAGGCGGTCCTCAGCGGACAACTGCGTATTTTTCACGGTGCCACCAATCTGACCCCTGACGATATCACTCTTCACTTCGAGACTGCACAGAAGATTCGAATCTGCATCATGGATGCGGCCGGCAACGTGGCGTATGAAACGCCGCTGGATCAAGTACCGCAACCGAACGATCAACTCATTGCCTCGACAGAAGGGACCTATTGGCTTGAAACCGTTGGCCTCGATCCAGCGGTCTTTCAGGCAAACCAGCCATACGTCATTCGCGCGATGTTGCGAGCCACCAACCTCCCCGCGATGGCCTCCGTTCCATTGTCCATTAGGCCACAGGGGGGCAAAATATGAACGGAACGCCGGTCACCGATCCCCCCGTGGTGCTGCATGGCGATGCCCGCCTCCTGCTGCATGAGGATGCGATCGGCGCAATTCTGCACGGGCTTCGAATCGCACACCCTAAACTGTTTGTATTCGGCTCGTTCGACGTCCCGTTGGGTGAAGTGCGGCCACCCATTTCCATTCCGACCCCTCACAATGCGCCGCCAGTCATCGTGAACTACCGTGTGGACATTAGCGAGGTCCATGTGGACCTGCCGCCGGCCAGCGCGGACTACCACAGTTTTCCCAATCCTCATGTTCTTCAGAACCAGGAGGCAGCGCTGTTTAGCCGAATAATCATCGATCTGGCCGGTGACCCCCCCTCCACATGGAGAGAGCAGTTTGCACTCCTGGTTTGGATGCACACAGCCCTGACATCTCTGACCGACGAAGGAATTATCTTTCGGCTCTTAAGAGTGGCGCTTCGAATTGTGAATGTGCAGGACCTGGGCATCTTGAACGCCTGCACCCATATCTTGAATCAATATCTTGCGAGCGCCGTCGTGGCTGTTCGGGTTCCGATCGGACGAGTAATGAATAGCAAGGTGTTTGGCGCGACATTGGACGACATCGCATTGCAACTCAACGCCGGCGATGTGCAAGTGTCGATATCGAGGTAGGGTTCCATGCCCAATCAATTGCAGGCAAACGAAATTGTTATCGCGGCGACCGGCCCTGCGATCAAGCGTGTACTCGATCCGTTCTTGATTCACGACGTGTACGGCTCAAAGATCGTTTTTGATAAGAACGGCTGCGGCCTGTATGCCCGGCTGATCATCGATTATGACATCACCCAGGCGGACGTGCGGCTCCAGCACCCCCATTTCGTATTCGAGGACTTGGAACTTGATCTGACACTCCGGTTCCGATTTCGAATCGATTTCGGTGAACTCTATGATTGCTTGAGGAGGCACCTCCCCCTACCGCCGCGCTGTATCAAGCTCTGTATTCCATTTACAAACAAATGCTGGAGAAAGTGCATACCGTTGGGAAGCGCCAGCGTCAACGTCCCGATTCCCTTGTCCTTTGATCTCACGGGCCTCTATATTCCGAAGGTCGAGCCAATACCAGGGCAGGACAAGTATCGCGTCTATCCCGAACTGAGTTCGATCAGCCCGCTTTTTTTGGATGTGGGAAGGACCATCGAGCGTATTTGTCATGCTATCGCCGACGTGCTGCCGTGGCCGCTGGACATGGTCGCCCACTTGTTATGCACGGTGTTTGGCCAAGTGTTCGATTTTCTGGAGGATGCCATCAACTGGTTGGCAGTCAATCTGACCAAACTCCTCTTTGATAAGACCGGTGGATGGATCGGACTTCATTTGCGCTTCGCGCCACTTCTTGAATTCGATAAGTATCGACTTCCAGGCACGGGAACTTCGCCCGCCAACCCCGCCATTCCGTTACTCGTGGAAGAGCCCAGTGCTGCCGTCAATACGGCCAATGAATTGGACGTTCGCAGTCGCTTTTTCCCGTATCCTTAACAGGCCGCATGCGACTATTCTATTCGAATCGAGGCAAGCTGCTTGGAAAGATTGACGAGGAAATCTCAATGAATATCAGGTTAAGAAAAAGTCGGCGATTCTGCCGACGGTCAAGACAGGTAGCCGTTGGTTTTGAGCCACGGCTCGATGGCTTCCTCAAGGATGTCCTGGAGCGTGTTTGGCTCCTTACCTTCGAGTTGCCGCTCCAGTGACGCGCGCTTGAGCGCCCGTGCGTAGTCGTCGCGGATGCGCGTGCTGATCGGCACGCGGCTCAAGGTGGTGGCGGTGGCGACTGTGTTTGGCTTGGCCGGCTCCTTGTCGCCGAAAACGAACGTTTTTTCCTTGCTCACGTTGATCGGCGGCGGCGTGGCTTTCAATCCCTCGGTCAGTGAACGTCGTTCGGCCATCGCTTGCACTCCCCTACCCTTTCATCGCCTGATGTTTCGCGGCCGGCGTCACGGCTTCCGGCAGTATCTCGCGGAAGAGCGCGTCGGCTTCATGGGCGGCTTCGCGGGCGCGGGCGCCCAAATTCCAGACGACGGACCCCTGTCCCGGCGCGTCGGCGTAAATCTGACGCAGAATCATCGCGTTTGAAGCCAGCGGCAGTGACAGCGCCGCCGCGGCGTCCTTCATGTCCTGCGTCAGTCGGTAATTCTTTCCGATCATGCTCAGGACGATGATGGCCTTGGGTATCCCGCCTCGTATGTCCTGAGCCTGGCGCAGTACCTCGGTCGCCTTGGCCAGTGCTCGAACCTCCAGCATGCTCGCCTTGCACGGGACAATAGCAAGGTCGCCGCGCAAGAGTAGCGCACGGCTGGTCTCGGTCTGGCTGCCCGGCCCGTCGGCTACGACGTAGTCAGCGTCCTGGGCCAGAATCGGTAGCTCATTCAATATGATGTCGGGACTGTCGAGGCGGACTGCCTTCACCTCGGGTATCGCCTCGCGTATCCATTCGGAGGATGACTGCTGCGTGTCGCAGTCGGCGAGCGTCACCTTGTGGCCTTGCTCATGGAGCCACGCGGCTAGATGGACGGACAGCGTCGATTTGCCGACGCCGCCCTTGGAATTCGCTACGACGATAATCATGCCTGATGGATAGCATGATTTCATGAAGGCTGGCAAGCAGTATTTACATCCGGCATGCAAGCTCGCCGTCTTGCAAGCAATCTGTCATGCTTGCGCTCTCGCAATCAATCCTGATTGCTTTCCATCCGCCTTGCTATCCTGCCGTCCTGCAATCTGTCATGCCAGACTGATGACATTCCATCATGCTTTCATGCAGGCTTTCACGGTGAAAGTAGTCCTTAGCAGCGCTAAGGGGAGACGTCTGACAACATTTTTTCGTTTGCCATTATTCGGCGTACCACGTTCCTTCAGGCTTGAAAACGGATTCGATTACAGCGTGCTTTCAGGCGGTTGGTAGGCAGGGATTGCCGAGCGGTCGTTCCATTTCGGTACATGGGACAAAGCCGAATTGACTGCCGTATAAGGCCGTCGCCGTCGGGTTCTCACCGGCGGCTGGGACCCGATGCGACCGGCCGGCGGCGAGGTGCCTGGTCACGCCTTCGCAGCACCACATCTGCCGGCAAGGCTCCGAGCCGGGGGGATTCTCGTTGGATTTCAAGGGCAAGCGTCGAGACAGGCGATGCCCCGCCTGGCGCGGACCGTGCGGACCGAGGCATCGATTAGCGTGCGCCCGCACGGTCTGGCTCAATCAGACACGCGGTGATACCATGCACGCGTAGAATCCGGGCTCGTGCTCCGCAACCGCCAGACTTGGAGGTTAACACGGATCTACGACCGTCAGTGGCCGTGTCTCCGCCGCAATCAACGGCTCGGACGGAAGCCGACTTTCGAGGAAATGGACCGTTACGTCGGACCGTATGGAGTTCGGCTATATCGAAGTCGCGAAGGCTGAAGCGATGAAGGCTAGGCGTGGCACCCGACGGAAGAGGCCGACTAATTCAGCGGTTAGTCCGTGTACGCATGAGCTGGCTGGCCTCCTTGCATTGAATCATCTCCATCTCTCTCTCCCCAACGACCCTAACTTGTGGGCCGATGTTCTCAAAGATACTTCCATTACGCAACAGCCGATGCGCCGTATCGTCGCAGTCGTTGGCGCGGGAGCAAGTATCTCGGCGGGCTTGCCGACGACCAAACAGGCGATTGAACGAATAAAGTCCGTGATTGGCCCGCAGATTGAGCGCGAATTGGACCGCTTAGTCTTAGAATACCGCCTTCGCCGAGATGAATTCGAGACCGTGCTGTTGGCTGCTAGCCGCCTAAATCGCGATGACGTGCTCGATGAACTCCGAAAACTGTTCAGCTTGCGTTATCGTCCCTCATTGACTCACGAAATCTTGGCGCACCTGCTCAAGCACCGCTTTGTGGATGCAGTCATCAACTTCAATTTTGACGAATCGTTAGACCACTCTCTTAGGGATGAATTGGGCGGCCCCCAAAACTATCTCCATGTAATCTCGGATGGCGATTGTCCACCTGTGATCGAACGCGAATTGAACGCACATCACCGTTTCAGTATGCCGGTGTACATCAAACCACATGGTACTGTCAGCCACAAATCCACCATGCGGTTCACACGGGGTGATTATTATCTCCTCCCCGGTGATATCAAACTACTCTTGCAGAAGCTCTTGTCGGATATGCCTATATGTCTGATCGTCATTGGATTCAACATGCAGAGCTTTGAGTTCAATGATATTGTGGCACGGTGCATGAAATCGAAGGATGACCGGATTTACACCTATACGTGCGAGCCAAGACCAACTCATGATCCGGATTTTTGGGAACCCGTCTGTAACGATGATGGCAGTGTCAGGCTGCCGGGCATCAGGGCGCTTTACAGCCGCAAGCGTCATGGCCACATCGACCCCAAGGGGCAGCACACTCTGGATGTACATATGCGTGCACTGTGGAGAGAGGTTGAGCGTAAATTCAACAGGCAATTTGCAGCTCGCGGTATTGCCCGACATGAATTCATTTGCTCTCTCTTTCAGAACTATGACCCCTCAACGCACGCGAGCGATTATCTGTATGACCGCACTCTTGCGGAACTTGCACTCGCCACTTTGAAGGCGAAGGGCTTCGTTAATACGCGGGTGCTTCAAAAGGGTCGTACCGGAAGTTTTTTTGAGCTGTGGCGCGAATGCACAGGTGAGCCAACGACTTTGTACGAGTTATGTAAGCATTCCATGGGGCTTGAGAAGTGCAGCTACTCGCGCGAAGCGCTGAGAGTGCCTGCTGCCGCCAGATTGAAGGTGTCAGAACGAGCGAGGGTTCTCACGCAGCCCGAGTTTAATAAAGTGGGGGACCAATTTTGCAGGAGATTCGTAGCATCATTGAGGGGGCCGTGGCGCAGCGTAGGCGTATGGCGCCGTTGGATGGTCAGGTCATTCAATGAGATGTTTTTTGGTAATGAGGTCGAGGTCGTCAATACGACTCGGTCGGCTGTTCGGCATGAATTGTGTGCCAACCCTCGACCACTTGATACGCTTACTGCGTTACAGGCGCTCGCGTTGAACGAACTTCGAAACGACGAATGGGACACCCTGCTGTGCGTTGCGGAGACAGGGGAATGGCTGCTCAAGTCACCTGTCTTTGACCTTCTCAGGCAGCGAAAAAAGCGAAGGATCGCGATCATCGTGGCGGATCTCACGCAGACTGATGGGCTGGTGTCGTTAGGTTGCAATTATAGGAAGCTGAATTGGTGGTTGCACAACCAACACATGACGCTGTTCATCCGGGGTGAGGGGCACGTATTGAATGCATTCTTCTTCGAGCGTAGACTGCGAGATCCTAGAATTGTTCCCGTAATGGTTGAGGGTGGCGATGCATATCCTTTACTCAGGGTGTTCTTCGCGTACTGGATAAAGGCGGACAAGAAACGATTGGTAAATCCTAAACCGATCGAAGACGAGGAAGTTGTGCAAGCGCAGAAGAACTACTTTGCATCGGAGAAATTTGTTTTTCCTCGAGTGCCGCGGCAAACACACGGCCGCACGAAGCGACGAGCTCGCGGAAGCCCGCGTCAAGCACGCCGCAATCGTTCGCCATAAACGGCAGCATGGCTAGCCTCCTTCCATGCGGCCTCGATGCGCCGGCAGGCGTACCGGAAGTAGACCGGATCGCGTTCGATGCCAACGAAGCGCTTGCCCGCGAGAATCGCGGCAAGGCCGGTGGTCCCGCTGCCGAGAAACGGGTCCAGGATGCTGTCCGCGCGGACGGAGTCGCAGACGTAACGCACCTGTTCCAGCGGGCGAGGGCAGGGGACGGGATTGGCGGGGTCGTAGCCATCCATCGGCGTCAAGTCGGCCACGTGCCAGTCCTTCGGCAGTTCGTCGCGCAGGAGGGAGCGACCGCTCCAGAAGATGACCGGGTCCCACGCTAGCGCGGGGATGCGCCCCCGCCGCTGGGGATAGAGTTTGCAGGCGGCGATGATGCGGTAGTCGGCCGGGAAGTAGCGATGCCAGAGCGGCGCTTTGAGGGGACTCTGCCAGACGAAGCACGGCCCGTTGGCGGTGACGCGGATCAGCTCGGGGACTAGCCGAGCCATCATGGCGTCGTACTTAGCGGGTGCGTCGTCGTAGCTGCGGTACTTGAAGCCGATGCCGTACGGTGGGTCGGTGACAACGGCCCCGATGCCGGAAAGCGTGGGCAGCACGTCGAAGCAATCGGCCCGATAGAGGGTGGCGTTGCCAATGACGACCTTCTCGACAGGCGCAGCGGGAGCGGGAAGCGTGCGCCGCGCCTGGTAGAACGGATTGACGGCGGTGCTGGTCATGACCGTGCCTCCTCGGCCAGTTCGGCCTCGTAGTGGCCGTGGGCGCGGAAAAGGACTTCGTGCACGTCGAACCCTTGCCGCTCGGCGTAATGAAGGAGGTCGGCGATCAGGTCGTAAACGGCGGTCTCCAAGTCGCCGCGGTCCATCGTGTCGGGATGGTCGCCCGCGTAGGTGGTCGCGGTGAATACCGCGAGCGCCTGCTTGGCCCATTCGGCGCGGTTTGCGTTGGTCGGTTCTGTATTCATGGTTCAATTCTCCTTGCATGAAATGGGGCGGGCCGAAGCCCGCCCCGGTTGAACGACTACTCTTTTGGTTCCGATACGACGCGGAGCGTGATGCGTCCGTCGAGCGGAACGGCCTCGATCTGGAGGTTGAAGCCCTTGCCGTCGGCGTGCGCCCAGGCGGCGCCGATGCGGGTCCAGATAGCCTTGCCGCCTTCGCGGTCGCGCACCTGGTAGGCGACGTGCGTCGGGGTCTTGGACGTTTGTCCGGGGTTGTTCTTGGCGTCAGTCATGATTCGTCTCCTTTGTAAGTGTCCGGTCGCGACCATCGCGGCCTGAGGGCACTCTGAAAAAAGCCGCAACAGTCCGGGGGCGAAGCCAAGCGCCAAGCGCACCGGTCACAGCGGAAAATGGTGGGTCCCCGAAGGGGGAAACGATTTTCTGCTTGACCGGCCCGGCGGCGGCTTTAAGTGCCATAAGGAAGGCCGCGGGCGTGGCAGGCACGGAAAAGGAAAAGACGAATCTCTGGCGACAAGGCAAGACCGGCAGTCCAAAGACCCGAACGCCGGCGCGAAGTGCGCAGCGAATCGCGGCAACTGGACTCGCGGAAGGAGCGATGCGAATCTCGCACGCGAGGGTTGCAACCGGCGCGGGCCGTGCATCAATGCGATACGGACGCGCGCTCCGATGTATCACTTTGAATCGAAAGCGAGAGTTCAACCGGCGGACTTCGTGAAAGAAACATCAAATGCGGGCGATTGTTAACTGATTTGAAGTAATCGCGACGTAGAATCGAGGTATGCTTCGCATCATCCAGAACACCACGCCGCAAGGCGCTCGCACGTACTATTCCACGGCCGATTATTACTCGGAAGGTCAGGAGCTTACCGGCCATTGGCGCGGCGAGGGAGCCAAGCGCCTCGGTCTTGAAGGAACCGTGCAGCAGAAAGACTGGGACGCGCTCTGCGACAACCGCGATCCCAACACGGGCAAAGTGCTGACTGCGAGGCAGAATCAGGGCCGTCGCGTCGGCTATGACTTCAACTTCCACGTGCCGAAGAGCGTATCGGTGCTTTACGGCGTCTCGAAGGATGATCGCATCCTGGAGGCATTCCGCGAGTCGGTCGATGCCACAATGCGGGACATGGAAGCGGAAATGCAGACCCGCGTCCGTGCGAAGGGACAGAACGACGACCGCTTGACAGGCAACATGGTGTGGGGCGAGTTCATCCATACTACGGCGCGTCCGGTGGATGGCGTGCCAGACCCGCATCTTCATGCTCACGCGTTCGTTTTCAACACGACCTGGGACGAAAAGGAAGGCCGCTGGAAGGCCGCGCAGTTCGCGGGCCTCAAACGCGACGCGCCGTACTTCGAGGCGGTGTTCCATTCGCGGCTGGCGCGGAAGCTGGAAGAACTCGGGCTGCCGGTGGAACGCACAAAAAAGGGATGGGAGCTTGCCGGTGTGCCGAAGCCGGCGATGGAAAAGTTCTCGCGCCGCACGGCGCTCATCGAAGGCAAGGCGCGGGAGAAGGGAATTACGAGCGCCGAAGTGAAGGGCGAGCTCGGCGCGAAGACGCGGGAGCGTAAGCGGAAGGACCTGACCTTCGATGAATTGCGCCGGGAGTGGAATGGGCGGCTGTCTTCGGAGGAACTGGCGGCGCTGGAATCCGTCAAGGGTCGGCTCGGACGTGCAAGCATCGCGGAGGATGATCGTCTCGCCGGGGAAGCGGTCGCGCGGGCGGTCGAGCATTCGTTCGAGCGAAGCTCGGTGGTGCCCGAGCGTAGGCTGCTGGCTGCGGCGCTCAAACGATCCTACGGCGCGGCCTCGCCGGAGACCGTGCTCAGGGAAGTGGGCCGGCAAAACCTCGTCGGAGCGGAACGAGATGGAAGGCGGCTGGTGACGACCGCCGACGTACTAAAGGAAGAAACGCGAATGATTGATTTCGCGCGGCGGGGCAGGGGCACCTGTCGTCGCCTGGGCGACGGTTCGCATGTCTTCAAACGTGACTGGCTAAATTCCGATCAGCGAAGCGCCGTGCTGCACGTCCTCAACTCGCCGGACCGTGTCATGCTCATTCGCGGCGGGGCCGGTACGGGCAAGACGACGATGATGACGGAGGCCGTCGAAGCGATTGAGGCGCACGGCAAGCACGTCTTCACCTTCGCGCCATCGGCCGACGCCTCGCGCGGCGTGCTGCGGCGGGAAGGATTCGCCGACGCCGAAACCGTCGCCCGGCTGCTCGTGGATCAGGAGCTACAGTCGCGGGCGCGCGGACAGGTGCTGTGGATTGACGAAGCCGGCCTGCTCGGCACGAAGACGATGGCGCAGGTCTTCGACCTGGCGGAGCGCCTGGATGCCCGCGTGATTCTCTCCGGGGACCGAAGGCAGCACGGGTCGGTCGAACGCGGGGCGGCGCTGCGTCTCTTGGAGGAAGAGGCGGGGCTGGTCCCGGCCGAAGTCCGCGAGATACAGCGACAGAAGGGCGCGTACAAGCAGGCGGTTCAAGCGTTAAGCGAAGGCCGGACGGAAGAGGGGTTCCGGCAACTCGACAGGCTGGGCTGGGTGCGCGAAGTCACGGAAACGGATCGCTACAAGGCGTTGGCGGAGGACTATGTCGCCACGGTCGCCGAAGGGAAGACGGCCATAGTTGTGAGTCCGACGCACCGGGAGGGCGAGTGGATTACCGATGAAATCCGCTCCCAACTCAAGCGCGCCGGCCGGCTCTCCGGCGGCGAGCATCACGTTCTGACGCTCCTTAACGCCAATCTCACCGAAGCCGAGCGGAGCGACTCGTTGAACTATTCGCCGGGTGACGTGCTGGTGATGCACCAAAACGCCAAGGGCTACCGGAAGGGCGAACGCGTGGTCGTGGGGAGCGATCAGTTACCGCTCGTCGAAGCCGCTAGGTTCACCGTTTACCGACCCGACCTCCTGCCGGTCGCGCCGGGAGACGTTCTGCGAATCACGCGAAATGGGACTACGGCCGACGGCGGGCACCGGCTCAACAACGGCGCGACTTTCGCCGTGAAAGATTTCGACGCAAAAGGCAATATTGTTCTGACGAACGGCTGGAAGATTGCCCGCGACTTCGGGCACATTGCCTATGGCTACGTCGTAACAAGTCATGCGAGCCAGGGGCGCACCGTTGACAGAGTCCTGATAGGCGAGTCAGCGCAGAGTTTTCCGGCGGCGTCGCGCGAGCAATTTTACGTTTCCGTCTCGCGCGGTCGGCAGCGGGCGACGATCTACACCGACGACAAGCAAGCGCTGCTGGAAGCCGTCAGCCGCTCCGACGACCGGCTTTCGGCGACGGAGTTCCTGAACGGCCGCAATCATCGCGAGCGGGCGCTCGCCTTCGAGCGGCTGGAACAATTGCTGCCGGCGGTGTCCGACGCGCATCGGGATGCTCAACTGGAGCAACGGAGAATGGACCATGACCGGTAGGATTCTGGAGAAGTATGCCGGCCGCAACGGGGCAGGCAACGGCGTAACCGATGCGCCAATCGGCGATCAGGGTGAAATCGACGACCTGGGCTGCTTCGGGTGGCTGCGGGGAATCCGAGACCGGTCGCTCTCCCTGGAACTTCGCAAGGCGAACGGAAACATTGTTGCGATCCCGTATCACGCAATCGACCGTTTCGAGTTCGACCCGTCAGAAGGTATCAAGCTGATCGTGTGCGGGCGAGAAATCTGCATCAAAGGTCGGCATCTGAATAGCGAGATTCGTCCTACGACTCGCTTATTCCAGGGTCTGACGCGGCACCGTGTCTCGTGGCTGCGGGAAACCAACTCCCGCGAAAGCGTGTCCGTGGGCGACGGAGCGACCGCGATCGATGCTATCGTCTGGTGAGCGATTACGGCAGCGGATCAGCGGTCTCGGCCGTGACTGCGATGGTTTTTGCGTTCCTTGTGGTTGATCTCACGCAGGAGCGGCTGGAGCATCTGCACGACGGAAGCCGCCGCCATGACCCCCATGCAAATCATGGCCACTTTGTTGAAGACAACGGCGTCGTCTTTCGGCGCGTGCTTGGCCATCATCTGCGCCGTGTTGGCAAGGTGTAGCGGGTTCGGCGTCGTCATGTGTCGTCCTATTCAATTCTTGGGTCATGATAGCAGAGATTCGCATTCTCGTGTGTGATACTTTTGTGACAATGTTCGCATTCATTCACAGCTCTGCGCCACAGGTGTTGCTACCGCGCGGCCAGCTGCGTCCAAGACGCTACTCGTCACACAATGTTCACAAATATGGACAGGATTAACCTCTTATTAATGATTACATGGTACCGTGTATGAGAGCTATTCATTGAACAAAACTGTCCATAACATGGAAGAACCGGAGGTCATCAACTACGCGCTGCTCGGCGCAATTGGCGCCGACGAGCCTGAGACTATTGCCCGTTTGATTGAGAAAGGAGCTAATGTTGACTTTCGCGATCGCAGCGGACGAACGGCTTTACATTTGGCGGCCGAGAAGGGAAGGCCCGAATCGATAAAAGCGCTAATTACCGCAGGTGCAGATATACACCTGCGGAATGCGAAGGGTCGCACAGCATTATATTCGGCGATTTTCGGGCTAGATTCCCGAGCAGTCGAAGAGCTGATTAGCGCTGGTATTGATGTTAACGCAAGAGACGAGAAAGGACTCACCGCTGAGGAAGTTGCAAGAAAAGCGATGATGTACGCCCTAGCCGATGATATCAGAAAATTATCTCGGGACCAGGAAAGCAGCACACAAAGCAAGTCCCGCTAATCATTACCGATGACCATGATATCGGCTTGCACGATGGTCCTTAAGGGTTCTATCGAATCTTAAATAGCTTATCGATCAGTGATTGTGCTATCGCACTCCCCGTTGGCGAGCTTGGTTTATATGACTCGCTTAGCCCAAGGAGCGAGAGTAACTTCCTCCCTTCGACGTTTGATTTTCCGCTAACTGCCCATTCCCTCGCACGCGCGGTCATCTCGACGGGTGGCCGAAAATAGTGGTCCGCCTCGTCTAGGTGCTCTAGGTGTCTGTTGAGACCATTGCGTTCGATGTTCAGATAGGCGATTGACGCCGTAAAAGCACAATCACTTTCGGTACCTCCCTGCATGTCATCGGGCAAACGCCATCCAAGGGCTGCTAGTAATTCCTGATGGTCGGCAGCGATGCAGTCTATCATCCCATCGCCCATAACGTTTAAGTGGGACGCACGCTCAACGATGTCACCCGATTCCGGCATTGGATAAAGGTACTCCGCTATTGCGTCGTCGGCCGCGCAGTTTTCTGACCCCGATTCTGAAAATAATTCTTCCAAAAGGCGTTCATATATGGCGTGCCAGAAGCGAAAATAATCAAGCATCTGTTTGCCAGTGCGATCAGGAAACGCGATGACCCCCGCATACTCTGCACGAAGCGATTCTATCCATTTTTCAAAAGTTGCGAGTTCCCATGCAGGATTACCGGTGACACAGAAATCTGCCTGATGAAGCGCTAATGCTGAGTATTCGGTAACAATAGAACTAAAATTGCACGCGACGCACATGAATCGAGGTTGTCCACCGAGCGCCAACGCAAGTGCTCGATAGAGCCGTTGCCAACTCTGGATTTCCTGACCTAGTGCTGGGACGGGCTTGCGAAAATGCCAGTATTCATGTTCAACTGCAAGTGTTGAAGCAATCTGTTCTATGTTCCCTCGCGTTCCCGGCGTGATGCCAGGATTGTCCATGGTGACGGCTCGCACGGTGAGCCCAGTGAATTCAGCGAGCGCCTTCGTAAAGGCAAGTGCTAGTGTCGAATCTTTACCTCCTCCCCAAAAGACGACGGCTTTAGCCGACGACACCGTGCCGCGATTGGCATCGCATGCGGTATGTAGCCGTGCTGCGAGACGGCTCAGCATCTCAGCGGCGAGGGGACTTAGTTTTCGTATTAGATCGAATACTTTCATCTTTGGCTCCTCCCACCGCTCGCACAGCGTCATTCAAAGCTTTGATATCTTTGGGAAGATCGTAGGAGTTATTCCAGAGGTTGTTGAAGTACTTTCCATATTCTTCAGCTGTGCTGCGCGAGAATTCAACCCGGCCTCCTGTCGGCTCTCGGGATTCAGCATCAAGCGACCAGAGAAAAGTGCATTTATCATCGAATATCCCAAAATCGATCGTTTCAGGTGGTGGACCCCTCAGAGCAGCGTGTTTGGAGAAGTCCTCCTTGAGAATATATCGGTTTTGTATTTTGCGAAGATTCTTGTTAAGCTCGACAATGTGTCTGAGTTCGTCAATACTGTCGAGAACAAACACCCTCTCGATTTGAACGTGCTGGAAGTCTGCCTTCAGGTCTTGCAGCAAGATCCCCCGGTATGCATTTTCAAAGTACCTGGGATGGACATAGCTCGTCGCTCGGAAGCGCTTGCGCGCGCGCCACACAAGGTCAATCCAAACCTGGTTCATTTCGTCGCTTGCGACTACCTCTCGGATGTGGCTCAGGACCAATAGTAGCTGATCAAAGTCACAGTTCTTGATGCTTCCAAGCACGTCGCCGAATCGTTGATGTACTCTTTTGACGCGCCTCGATTGCCTTTCCCAAATGACCGAAGCAAATATTGTTGTAAGCATTCCCATCATGATCGCGCACATCATTTCTACTGGGTCGTTAGGCTTGGAAGCCTTCCAGGATATGACTGTCGCGATAATACCAAGGCCGACTTCGACGGCCTTCGGCACGAATTCGCTTTCATCGTCGCGTTTGTCTTTTCGTCGCGATGGCACTCTAACGCCTCCCACGAAACCTCTGTCAGTTGTTCGGGCCGGGAGTGAGCCAATCCCGGTCATGGGTGTTGCAAGCCTGATGTTGTCGCGTTAGCCGTTCAATGAACCGGCAAAACGATACTCTTCATCCTCATGCCAAGGGTGCTTGGCCTATTGTCCGCTAGTGACGTCCACCGCTTAAGGCGGGATTACGATAAGGCACGGTGCCAAATATGGCAACGGGGTTAGATCGAAATCCGTTCCACCACGTTCCTAGTTACCTCGCGATCGCGGCGGTCGTAGAGCCGCGTCGTGCGAGGGTCGGCATGGCCGAGTAGTTCCTGCACGTCTTCAAGTGGTACCCCCTGTTCCAAGAGATCGGTCGCCGTAGTGGCTCGAAAGGAATGGCACGTCAGGATTGACGGCAGGCCCGCGGCGGCGAGACGTCGCTTCACCATGCGGTGGATGTCCTTGGCCTGGAGCGGACCCTCCGATAGCTGGTCTGTCCGGCCGCGTGCGGCGCGGAAGAGCGGCGCATCGGGGTTGCTCGGGTCAGCGAGTGCGTTGTACTCCTCGATGTAACCTTGCAAGTCGTGCCGGCACGGTATCTGCCGATCCGCGCCGCCTTTCTCGTCGAATCGCAGATAGTATTGACGGCCGTCGGTGTAGAAATCGCGAAGCCTCAGCTTCGAGACCGCGCCTGCCCGGCAGGCAGTGTACATCAAGGTGGCGAGAATCGCACGATCGCGCAGACCAATCACGTTGGAAGTGTCGATTGAATGGAGCAAGAGGCGGGCTTGGGCGGGATCAGTCGCGGGCGTTTTTCCGGTGACGTTTCGCACGACCGGGCCGCGGACGGATGATGCCGGATTCAGGGCGACGGCGTGGCGCTGCACGAGCGCGTCGAAAAACTTGCGGATCGCTGCAAGGTGGAGCTTCCGCGTCGGCTTCGATGCCGGCTTTCCATCAGAAGTCATGAGCGTCCGGATGTAGTGGCCCACGCCGCCCGGCGGGATGCGCGCAAGCTCAAGCCCTTCCGCCGCGCACCAAAGCAGGAAGCGGTGAACCGCATAACGGTAAGCCTTGCGGGTATAATCGCTGGCGATCTGATCGCCGAAGAACTCGGCATAGGCGAATCTTGCGTTTACCCCTGCCTCGACGACGACGATCGGCACCTCGGCAGCGTCGAGCAGTGTCAACTCGCGTGGTGGTTGAAGAATGATGGAAGTTTCACTCAAGCGCCCTCCGAGCCACGGAAAGTTGACGAAGCGTTAAGTGCGTTCCGCCAGGTTAACTAGAAGCTATCCCAAAACCTCTTTGAGCAACAGGAGCGTGCAGCCCAGATGAAGAAATCCGCAGAACAGCGGAGTCGATTTTTCCCAGCGAATGCACAGTCGCCGGAAGTTTTGGAACCACCCGATCGTGCGCTCGACGGTCCAGCGACGTTTGTAGCGGCGCAGCGGTCGGCCATCCTGCGTCTTGTTCTCGGCCTTGCGATTGCTGCGGTGCGGCGCGATCAGTTCAATGCCCTGCTCCGCCAATTCCTCGCCCAGGCGATCGCTGTCGTACGCCTTGTCGCCGACCAATCGCTCCGGCAACGCATCGCTCAGCATGAACTCAAACAGCCGCTGCACCAATTGGCTTTCGTGCGGACTGGCCGACGTGGTATCGACGGCCATCGGGAGGCCCCGGGCATCGACCAGCACCATGATTTTCACGCCTTTTCCGGCCTTTGTGCAGCCGATGCCGTCGCCGCCACCCCGCGCCTTGCAGAACGTGCCGTCGATGAAGCATTCATACACTCGATAGCCGTCGCCTTCCTCGACACAGCGTCCCGCTTCGCGCATCACGTTCTCGAAGACGCCTTCGTTCGTCCACTTCTGAAACCAGCGGTGGACCGTGCTCTTCGAGCCGAAGCGGCGCGGCAGGTCTTTCCATTTTGCACCATTGTCGAGCATCCAAAAGATGCCGCGAACGAGCCTTCGCTTGTCCGCCGTGGGCCGACCGCCCAGGGGGCTGACGGGCGAATTCGGAATCCGTTCCAACAACCAGTCCAATTGTTCATCCGTGAGTTTCAGCATAATGTTGTTATACGCACGAAACTCAAAAGGGTTTTGGGATAGCTTCTAAGGGTATATAACTACTTTTGTCTACCATAATAATATTACGCTTGCAACTTCAATTCGAAGGGTCAGCGTGATCGAGAGGAACGACACATGTAATGCGATCGGCTCGAATTATCCGGAACGAGTTGGATTTCGGGAAGTACTACTGACGTGAATGTGTTTCGGTGACAGTGTTGATCGTCAATGTGATCGAAGCGAAATCGTCCCGTTCCCGGCATGTGTCCTGGATTCGCCTGCAAGAGCGACGGTTTCGTAGTCTTAGGGCAGCGTAGCGCTAGATGAAAATGCCGTAGTTCGGCTGATAGCCAGTTTGCGAGAGCTTTTTTCTGGTCGTAGGTCGTCTGGGGGATCTCTGCAACATGTTGGTTCAAGATAGGACTGAGTGCCCGCGCAAACTCTTCTCTCATGATTGCGTCGACGCCATCCATGCGTCCTTTGAGTGCGTCGTAAGTCTTATTAGGGGTACGGAGCAGAGAACGGATGCAGCGCCGAAGCGCCGCAAGTTCGATTTTTGGTTCTTCTGCTCCTGACATTGTCTGCCCCGCTATATCGTTAGTATGAAGTGCGCAACCTTGCAAGCGTTAAGTGCCAACATTGGCGGGCGCACGCGGCCAGCTCCGGGCGGCTACTATTGACATAATTTGAAGGTATGATGAAACCGGTGTGGGATTCACCGTCGGAACGGCAGGTGAATGGTGAATATCTTAGAACTGAATCGTAAGCGCAAACGGCTTTCTAGGCGTGGCCGCAAGCCGAAATTTACGGCGACGGACCTGCAACGATTGCAAGAGCTTTTGCTGGAGCAACCCGATGCAACTTTGGAAGAGCTCCGAGGCCGCACTGGCGTATCGTGTAGCTTGACGACGGTCTTCAACACGATCAAGCGACTTGGTTTCCGACACTACAAGCGTGCCAAATCTTCACGCGGACGAATCGTCCGACGGTTACCCCGCAAGGTAGAGCGCAGAGAGGGGTTCACGTCGGACAGGCGAACACTTTCAGCCAAAGAAAAACTTAAAATGATGGCAGGTTATTGGCGAATCTGACTGCTCTTAACGACCATAAAGTATCTACGCATATAGACTTACGCGCCGTCGCATAATAGTTGTGCGAATTCGCGAATTCATCATTCTAGAACTTCCTAGAGGCGATTGAGCGTGCCAAAGTTGGTGGCACGAGCGCTGTCCGACGTTCTGTGAGGCCGGTTGTGGCAGACGATCCGCAAATGATTCGAGCTTTTCTCAATCAATTCGACGTTGCACGAATTGTGCAGAAGATTCTTGAAATGATTACGGTGGAGCTTGCGAAAAGCTACGTGGATGCACCTGGCTGCCAGAAGCAAATACCGAGCACCAACGAGAGCCCTGCGGTCGCTCCAGAGGCACAACACGATGGGCCCGCGTCCCTTTGTTACGATGGAGAAGCGCTCCTGCGAGCTCTCGTCGAACATCGATTGGGTGCAGCAAGAGACCCAGAATGTGCCTGGCAATCCAAACATCTCTGGTTCAAAAAAGCAATGATCGACAGGCATCGCCAAGACGCTGACACACTTATCAACGAACTCCTCCGGGGTGGATGGATTGAGATGCGTCGCAGCGGAAAGCTTGGTAAATTGCGGAAGTACCGATCGACGGCAAAGGCAGAGAAATGGTTGGATAGTATTGCCTAGTTGCGTGAGGTGCGCCGCCGCATTTTCTGCCAACACTTCGCCAAGCTTATCCAAGACTCACTTCTTAAAGTTCATTAACAAGCTTGTGAATCGAGGCGAGTAATGCCTTGCTTCTCAAGTCTGAGAACTTCTTGTGGGAGAGTCTGATGATGTTGAATCCCGACCTACCGAGAGATGCCGTAATGCCGGCAGGGTCATATTGTGGAAGTCACAGCATCCAACTTGTGCCTATCGAGTTAATCAAGGTCGGTCAAAACATCCGAGACTCTCTGGTCGAGGAAGAGCAAGTCACGCTCGCGCATAGCATCGAGCAGAACAGAATCGTGGTGCCCCTGCTCGGCCACTATGAAGGCACTGACATCGTCGTCGATGACGGGCACCGTCGGCTCGACGCTGCGATTCGGGCCGGCCTTGACGCCGTGCCGATGATCGTCGCCGAGCTCGCTCCCACTCCTGCGGAGATCCTCACCCTCCAGCTTGTGGCCAATTGCGCCCGCACGGGTTTGAAAACGATGGAGCGTGTACGGGCCATCGACCGGCTTATGAATGAAACCGGATGGCCGGCGGCAATGGTAACCTCAAAGCTTGGTGGGCCGTCCGCTGCGATGATCTCGAAGCTTCTAACGCTTCTCGTGCTTCCCAAAAGTGTCCAAGACCTTATCGACGCCGGGCGCATCCCGATGAGCAGCGCCTATGCGATCGCGATCGTGGCGGACTCTGTGGAGCGCGAGCGGCTCATTGGCGAGGTCGTGAACGGTCGGCTCACACGCGACCGGTTAGTGGCGGAAATCAAGGCGAACAGGAGCAAGAAGTCACGGTCGCAAAAGTCCAAGCGGGAGAGCGTACCGCGCCTCGTGCTGCCGCTCGGCGAGGGGCGTTCGATAACGGTGGCTGGCCCAGCTATGACGGTGAATTTGCTTATCACGTGGGTGGAGGAACTACTCAATCGAATAAAGAGCGTCAACGCACAGGGCGTGACGCTCACTGACATTGTCAAAGTGATTTCGGGAGCGCAACCATGAGCAAAAAAAGTACATTGGAATGTGTAATCGAGGACATCGCATTTCCCGTCGTTTTCAGTGCGGTGATGTTCTGGGGTTTCCTGGCCATGACTTGGGAAAGCCTTACCAAGAAACGGTGAGAGATATCCGTGAACGTAAGCAGTTCGATCAGTATTCGATTTGAGACCATGAAACGGAGATTCTGCAATGTCTGAGTTTTTCAGTTTCCTGAAAACGTTTGTGATGTGCGGCACCGTTTTTTTCATCACGATGACGGTGCTGTTGGCCCTGCCTCAATCCAAGCTACGCTCGGTGGGACTCGAAATGTCCAAGTGGGCACTGGCCTGCGGTCTGCTGCTAATGTGTCCGAGCCCGGTTGATGTCATACCCGATGTCGTGCCCTTGATAGGCTGGGGAGACGACCTGGCGTATCTCATCGCGGCCGGGTTCACCGTGAAGTCCGCGCTCGGCGAGCGTCAGCGTCGAAGTGAACTTGAGCAACTCGAATTCGAGCAAATGATGGCGGCAAAGCGGGCCGAGATTCGGTCACCCGATGCTGGTGACGACGCTGAAGCCGACGAGAAGAGGGAGGCAGCGTAATGTTCGGCCGATTGTTAAAACGAAAGTCGCCCCCGCGCGCCCGGCCGTTGCGGTGGGAATTGTCTGACGAACTGCTCCGCTGGTCGAGCGACGATGTGTGGACGATCCGCGACGCCGTCGAAGGTACGCTCATTCTCGGCGCCACCGGCTCGGGAAAGACGAGCGGCAGCGGGCGCATGATTGCAACGTCAATGCTTAGCGCCGGGTTCGGCGGGCTTGTCCTGACTGCCAAAGCGGACGAACGAGCGTTGTGGGAGTCCTATTGCCGCGAAACGAATCGTTCTGGCGACCTCGTAGTCGTAGGCCCCGATGCCGGGAAACGCTTCAACTTTCTCGACCACGAGCTAAATCGCAAAGGCGAAGGGGCAGGCCTCACGGAAAACCTGTGTAACCTCTTTTCGCAAGTCATGGAGATCAAGGAACGCAGCGCCACGAGCGGCGGCGGACGGGAAGATGGCACCTTCTGGAAGCAAGGGGCACTCAAGGGCATGAGGAATGCCGTCGATCTCGTTTCGCTTGCGACCGGGACGATCTCGGTGCCGGACCTGGTGAACGTCATGCTCTCCGCGCCGCTCACGCGAGCGGAGATACGGGAAAAAGATTGGCAGGAAAAGTCGTATTGCTTCCGATGCCTTGTAGCAGCCGACAAGCGCGACAAGACACCACGTCAGGAACACGACTTCGGCGTTGTCGCCGATTACTACCTGATTGAATGGCCGAATTTGGCGGAACGGACGCGCAGCGTGATTCAGGCGACCTTCATGGGCTGGGCCGACCTGCTCGTGCGCGGCCTATTGCGAGAGCTCTTTTGCACCGATACGTCGGTGACGCCTGAAGATGTGGAACGCGGACGGATAATCCTCCTGGACCTGCCCGTAAAAGAATTTGGCGAGGTGGGACAGTTCGCGCAGGTCTTATTCAAGTACTCGTTCGAGCGAAGTATCGAGCGGCGCAATGTCGCCGTGAGTCCGCGCCCGGTTTTCCTGTGGGCAGACGAAGCGCAGACGTTTGTTACGTCGTACGACATGCAGTTTCAGACCACGTGTCGCGCCGCGCGCGTGGCGACGGTGCTACTCTCACAGAATTACAGTAACTTCATCGCCGCCCTGGGCGGAAACGAGAAAGCGCGGGCGGAGACGGATTCGCTGCTCGCCAACCTCAACACAAGAGTTTTCCATGTCAACGGCGATCCGGTAACGAATAACTGGGCATCGTCGCTGATCGGGCGGTCACGCCAGTTCATGATGAACGGGAATAGTTCGTCCGACGCCGACGACCAGCTATCGGCGATTGGACTTGACTGGTTCGGCCGCTCCGGAACCACGACCGCAGGGTTTTCAGAGACGATTGAGTTCGAGGTCCAGCCGCGCGAGTTCACGCGGCTCCGCGCTGGCGGGCCGGCCAATGGCTGGATCGTGGATGGGATCGTATTCCAAAACGGGCGGACGTTCGCGGCCAGCGACCGAAGCTGGCTCAAGACGACATTCAGGCAGAAGGCGTGAGTTTCTCTTCGACAACTGGATCGGGAACTGATGTGGGGCAACGCCCCGCCACGGAGTTTTGCGATGAACCAGGAGCAACCAAAACCGGACCCGAGAACCGGGTTCCGAAACTTCGTCAGCATTTTCGTATTCCTGGCAAGGACGTTCGCCGTTTCGGTCGAGGTGTTTCTCCATCGGTCGGAGACGTTCGGCGATCGCTACCTTGAGTTGCAGGCGGCGGCCGCGCTGCTCTTGATGTTCTTCTGGCCGGCCTTCTGTGAGCCGGTCCATGACCCGGAGCCGATGCTGGTCTTTCTCGGACTGTACATCCTCGCATGTCTTGCGGTGCGGATTGAAGTCTTCCGGCGCATACGGCGCGGAGGTCCGCAGCCTCATTCTCGGTACACGGGGACGCCGGCTCTGATGAAGTTCATGCGCCGCACATCGGAGATCAAGGTGAAGTGCGCCGTGGAACCGTTGCTCACCTTCGCGTTAGGCGGCGCGTTGCTCGCCGCCAGCCCGCCGCTCGGCGGATACCTGATGTTGGCCAGCGCCGGGCTGCTGATTTCCACGAATCTGACAGCTAACCAAGAGCGACAGCGCGTTCGCGACATGAACGACGCCTACATGGAACAGCGCCACGTTGTGGATCGGTTCCGCGATTTGCGCGGCGATTGAGGTTTTTGGTAAAGGGAGGTTGTGTAATGGCAAAGCAAGAGGAAAGTCCCAAGTACGGCGCCGGCCATACCTCTGCCATGCTTAGGCAGGGCGTCGCGGAGCTTCGCGCCGCGTTGTACACCGAATCGAACGTAGCCCAGCCGACAGTATATGGCATGGCAGGTACCAAGACGCCTGGTGAGGTCATGCAGGACAAGCAAGGAGAGGTCCGCGACCCGGACGAACAGCCGTCCATCCTGGAAGAGCGGATGAAGCAGGTCGAAAACGACCGCGCCGGGCGCGAGCCGGAGCCGCGGGAGTTGGAAAGGGATTAGGCAGCATTGCCTGGGGGGTCTGCTCGTGCGCCTGGTCCGTCCATTCGCTTCCCCTTTTGCCGTCGATAATGACGAGAATCCGCCAGAGCGCCTGTCTACAATGGAAGCGGACGGTATACGAATTCGCGACGGTGCCGCCGCAAGGCGGTGGCTGGTGAGTATCATCGCGGCGCGGGCCGTGGAGCTTCACCGCGAACGTCGAAAACGGTCAGGGCAGCAGGCGACGGAGCCGGACGGGAACGATCATGGTCATGCTGACGGCACAGCGGAATAGCAGCGGGAGGAAGGGCGAGGATAGCGGCGGGAGCCGCAAGTACGACGCGATGTACGCTCGCTATTCGAGCCACGCGCAGGACGACGGTACAAGCATCGCCGTGCAAATCGAATCCTGCGAGCGGGCAGCGGGTAAGCCGCTCAAGCATTTCATCGACGAAGCCAAGACGGGCCGGACGACCGGCGGCCGGACGGAATTGCTCCGGCTGATGCAGGAAGCGGAAGCCGGACGCATCGCCCGGCTCTACGTCTACAAGTTTGATCGCCTCGGCCGCGCCGCCGAAACGCACGTTCTGGTCGAAGATCTGGAACAGCACGGTGTCGAGGTAATAAGTGTCACCGAAGGCACGAACGCGCTGGCCCGCGGCGTGCAACTGGTCGTCGCGGCGGATTACAGCCGCGTGCTGGCGGAGCGGACTCGCGACGGCCTTGTGCAGCGCCACAAGCAAGGCTACTGGACGGGCGGTCCTCCGCCGTACGGTTTTCGCGTTGTCGAAGCCGGCGACGGCAAGAAAAAACTGGCGATTCATCCCGAAGAGGCGGCGACGGTCAGATATGTTTTTGAATCGTACGATTCGGAAACGATCAGCCTCAAGGAAGTCGCCAATCGGGTCAGGGACCGGGGAGTGCCGACTCGGCTCGGCGGACCGTGGGGTTTCACGACCGTTCGCAGCATCCTGACGAATCGGATGCTCCTGGGCGAAGTGCGATTCCTTCGACGCTGCTACAAGCTGAATCGTGCGACCGGCAAGCGCGTTCCGCGATGGAGCGACGAAAGCCGGCACTTGGTGACTCGGGACGAATCGCTGCGGATCATCGACGATGCGATGTTCGAGCGGGTCCAGGCGAGACTTGCTGAAAACTCGAAAGAGCATCCACGCGACGCAAGCGAACTCCGACCATTCACTAGGCATCTATTTTGCGCAGAGTGCGGCTGCGTTTACTACTGCCGCAAGAGCAAGAACGCCAAGGGCGAGTACCGCTACTACAGTTGCGGCCGTCGTATGGCTAAAAGGGCGGGAGAATGTAGGAACACTGCGACGGTCCGCGAGGATCGGCTGCTGGCTCGAATCCAGACCGCGATGACCGCCGTCTTCGACGACATGGACGGCGTGCTGGACGAAGTCATGGCGATGACGCGGGAAGCCTTGGAACTGAACCGGAGCGAATCGGCACGCCTTAATGGCGAGATTGCCGAAACGGACAGGATGCTCGTCGGCCTTTCCCGGCTCCTGGTGGACCCGGAAATTGAGGCCGGGGCCAAAAAGGCCATTGCCCGGCAGCTTTCAGAGCATGAAGCGAAGCGGGATGGGCTTCGGCAGGCGTTGGATGACGTGACGGTTCAAGCCGTAGCCGACATGGACGATCTGATGGCCGATTGCCGGCAGGCGTTCCTGGAAGCCAAGGCGAATTTCGTCGGGCTGATGTCGCCTTCTCAAATCAATCGGTTCGTGGCGGACGTGATAGGTCCGATGGCCGTCCTGCCGGATGGTCGCATAGCGCAAAAAGAGACCGTCCTGACAGCCGAAGCTATGAGGACGGCCGGCATAGCGGGGGCTGGACTCGAACCAGCGACCTCCGGGTTATGAGCCCGACGAGCTACCGACTGCTCTACCCCGCAATCTTCTTCGTCAGGATAGGCGTGATCGGCAGGGGTGTCAACTCAGCGGGCTTTCACCCGTTCGCGAGTCGTATCACCCCCCGTAAAGAGCAGCGATTCCCTGAGGGACGGCACAGGTAAACAGGTCGAGAGCACCTTGCCATCACCACCCGCATTCCCAGGAACCACTTACAATCTCCGCTATGACCGTCGAAACCCACCGCCTGGAGGTCCAGACTCGCGGCGACAATCAGGTGCTCGACATCACGCCGGATTTCGCCGCCCTCCTCCAGCGCGCCGAGATCAAGAACGGCACCGCCACGCTCTTTGTCATCGGCTCCACCGCCGGTCTGACGACGACCGAGTACGAGCCCGGCCTCGTCAATCACGACCTCAAGGCCTGCTTCGAAAAACTCGCACCCGAAGACGGCCGCTACGAACACGAAGCGACCTGGCACGACGACAACGGTCACGCCCACGTCCGCGCGTCGCTCCTGGGCCCAAGCCTGACCGTCCCGATCGTCGACGGCCGGCCGACACTGGGACAATGGCAGCAGATCGTACTGCTCGACTTTGACACGCGCCCGCGCACGCGGGAAATCGTCGTCCAATTCCTCGGCGAATAAACATTTGCGCGGCAGTCCACACGCAACCGCCCAATCGTGTTAGGATGGAGGCCCATGGCCACGGAACGCATCCAGAAGATCCTCGCCGCCGCCGGCTACGGCTCGCGCCGCGCCTGCGAAACGCTCGTGCTCGACGGTCGCGTCGCGGTGAACGGCCAGTACAAGCGCGAATTGCCGGTCCTCGTCGATCCGGCAACGGACAAAATAACCGTGGACGGAAAACCCATCCGCCCGGAGCGACACGTCTATTTTTTGCTCAACAAACCCCGCAACGTCCTCTGCACGCACAACGATCCCTCCGGCCGGCGCCTGGTCGAGGACCTCCTCACCGGCGTCCGCGAGCGCGTCTTCCCTATCGGCCGCCTCGAAGCCGACTCGACCGGTCTGCTGATCATGACCAACGACGGCTCGCTGGCCCAAAAGCTGACCCACCCTCGATTCGCCACGCCCAAGACCTACCGTGCGGAGGTCGCGGGCACACCCAAGACCGAGACGCTTGAAAAACTTCGCCAGGGCGTGTGGTTGTCCGAGGGAAAGACCGCCCCTGCCGAAATCACGATCATCCATCGCGATCGGGACAAGACGATCCTGGAAATCACCCTCCGCGAAAGCCGCAATCGCGAGGTCCGGCGGATGCTCGCCCGCTTCGGTCACAACGTCCGGCGGCTGATGCGAATTCGCATGGGCAAGCTCTCCATCGCCAAGCTGCCCCTCGGGGCGTTTCGACCGCTCACCCCCGCGGAAGTCAAATACCTGCACTCGCTGGCGGATCAGCCCGCCGAGCCCAGTGTGTCGGCACCGCCGAGGCGATCCTCTTCAACAGCCCGAAGCCGTCGAAAGCCCGAACGACGAAAGCCGCCCGGCGCCGCACCCGGAGCACGGCAGGGCGAATGGCGCGCTGCGAAAAAGCCCGGTCGGCGGATCATCCACTAATCGGCCCGGCCTCCTTTGGTCGCTTGCGTGGAGGCTTCCCTTCGTAGGTACCCTCGCCCGAAATCTGCTCCTCCTTCGGGATCATCACCTCCTCCTCGACCGACGGATGCCGCAGCGTTGGCAATAGCAGATCGACCTGCCGCCGTAGATAGCTCGCCGCCTCCTCCACGTCGTCTGTAATCTTGAACAAGCCCAGGTCAGACTCGGAGATGGCAGCGTAATCGCGGAGCATCGTCTGGCGCATGAATCCGTCGAACGGCCCCCAGAATTTCGAGTCGAAGAGCACCACGGGGAACTTCGGACACTTGCCCGTCTGAATCAGCGTCATGGACTCGAAGTACTCGTCCATCGTCCCGAACCCGCCCGGAAAGCACACCAGCCCCAGGCAGTATTTCAACAACATCAGCTTGCGCACGAAGAAATAATGAAACTCCATGCTGATATTCTGATACGCGTTGGCCTCCTGCTCGTGCGGCAGCGTGATATTGAGCCCCACCGACACACCGCCCGCCTCATACGCCCCCTTGTTCGCCGCCTCCATCACCCCCGGCCCTCCGCCCGTCACCACGGCAAACCCCTTCTCGACGAGCTTCGCCCCCAGCGCCTCTGCCGTGCGATAGTGCGGGGCCGACGAGGTGCACCGCGCCGAACCGAACACCCCAATCGCCTGACCCACCCGGCTCATCGTCGCGAACCCTTCCGAAATTTCGGTCATGATCCGCGACAACCGCGCGGTCTCGTCGGCGGGATGGCGATAGAGCGGAGTTTCATCGGCCATGGGGGAGACCTCGCGAAGTTGGAATCGCGGCTTAGTTAACCGATCCTAACACTTAGAAATACCCGAGTCGAGTATCACCTGCGCGCGCACCATCAAGTTGCCAGCATCCGCACAATCCCCAGAGCCGCGCCTCCTGCTACCACCACCATGATGTCCCATTTCCATCGGGCCATACCAACGAACGCCGCCACCGCCACCGCCAATGCAAACCAGTCAATGCCCTCAGCCGTGGGAATGATGACATGATGGGCGAACCAAACTGCCAGATTGAGCACCACTCCGACGACCGCGGCGGTGATCGCCGACAGCGCCGCAGTCAGATGCCGATTGCCGCGCAGCCGTTCAATGTACGGCGCCCCGAGGAATATCCACAAAAAGCAGGGTAGAAACGTGGCCCACGTAGTGATCGCGGCGCCCAACGTGGCCGCCACGAGCGGCGGCAGATCGCCCGGATGGCGCCACGCGCCGACGAAGCCGACAAACTGCACGACCATAATGAGCGGTCCGGGCGTACTCTCCGCCAGCCCAAGTCCATCGAGCATCTGTCCGGGCGCGAGCCAACCGTAGCGCTCGACGGCCTGCTGTGCGACGTACGGCAGAACGGCATAAGCCCCGCCAAAAGTCACCATCGCCGCCTTGCTGAAGAACAGCCCCTCCTGACAGAGGGTGTGGCGCGTTCCCCAGGCGTACGCAACAGCCAGAATCGGCGCCCACCAAAGCACAAGACAGACCGCCAGAACGCGAAGTCCGCGCCCCATCGTCGGTCGGGCATGGTCCGGCGACGAGTGCAGATCGTCGATTACGGCCTGCCCGGATGCGCCGCCGTGGTGCTGCACGACATTGAACCAGCGCGGCGCCAGTCGCTGACCAATCAGACCGATGACGCCCGCGGAGAGAATGATGAGCGGAAACGGCGCATCGAGGAAAAAGATCGCGACGAATGCTGCCGCGGCGATCGACCACATGACGGCGTTTTTCAGCGCCCGACGCCCGATTCGCAGCACTGCCGATGCGACAATGGCGATGACGGCAGGCTTTAGCCCCAGAAACACGGCCGCAATCCAGGGAACATCGCCGAACGCCACATAGGCATAGCTCAGGGCCCAGAGCAATAAGGCGGAGGGCAGTACGAACAACGCGCCGGCCACGATGCCGCCCGCCGTGCGGTGCAGCAGCCAACCGATGTAGATGGCCAGTTGCTGCGCCTCCGGGCCGGGGAGCAACATGCAGTAGTTCAAGGCGTGCAGGAAGCGCGTCTCACTGATCCAGCGCTTTCGATCCACCAGCTCAGTGTGCATGATGGCGATCTGGCCGGTCGGACCGCCGAAGCTGATGAACCCGAGCTTCAACCAGAAGCGCAGCGCCTGGCCGAAGGTTGGATGTTTCGTCGTCGTCTCGCTGGAAGCAGCCACTGGCTCCGGTGTGTTCGCGATGACTGGATTGCGTCCCATCGCGCGTCTCCCTCCCCACCGGCATTAGCAGCCCTTTTTCAATTGCAGAGCGGAGGTGGGCTCATGCACAACCACATCGTCAAACGACGACGACGCGTCGGCCTTTGTCCACAGACCGATCTTGCCCGTTCCGTTGAACGTGTCGTCGATCGCCTCCAGATACTTCTTCCCGTCCACGTAGCACTCGATCGTATCACCCACCATCACCGCCCGAACCTCGTACCATTGGCCGGTCTTCGTCTCCAGCTTCACGCTCTCGAGCTGAGTCCGCTTGCCCTTCTCGACCTTGTAAACGCGGAAGTTGCCCTCCAACGGATTGATGCGGCAGATGTAATAATTGTTCTCGTCCTTGCAGCGCCAAATCAGTCCGCCGCCCTGGTCCTTCTTGCCCGAATTGGCCTTGATCCGCACGCGCAGGTCAAGATCCTTGAAGGAAATCTTCTCGGCAATGAGCAGATTGTAAGTCCGGTCGTCAGCCTGGGTTTCCAACTTCAAAACATTGGGGCTGCTCGGGGCCGAATCGTCCGTGGCCACCGTCCAAGTTCCGGTCTTACCCGTTCCGTTCGTCTCCCGCACACGCCAATCCGCGGCGCGCTTACCTACTTCGTCCTTGTCAAAGTTCCATTCCGCCTTGGGGGACGCTGCCGGCGGCGCGGCCGGATTCGACAGCGCGAACGCCGCGGTACCCAGCACGGCGAAAATCACGATGATGGCAATGCCGTTTACGCTCATGGCGTCACTCCTCAATCTGGAAACCCGACCCCAATTCTAATCGATCCCGAAGCCCGGGAGGGCGAGTCTCCCGCCGTCCGGCCCTTCTTGGTTCAAAGAGATTGAGCGACGTGCGAGGCCGTCCCTTCCCTTCCTGCCTCCCTCCGGGGGGTAGGGCGAAATTGAGCGAGAATGCAAAGCCCGATCGCTTGACTTGCGGATGTTGAGCGTGGCAACGATCCGCCGTTCTGCCGGGGCCGGCCCGCCGACGACCGGGACCGCTACGCCATGCCGCCGAACCCGAAGGCCGTCGCGATCTGATCGACGACCGGCTGGAGCAGGCCGTCCAGAAAAATCCCGATGATGCCGGACAGGAAGCCGGTCAAAAGATCGCCGATCACGCCGATCATCGTGTCAATGAATTGGTCGCCGGGTGACATGAATTTGACTCCTCGTATACCAGGTTGCAGAGCCCAGTTCCCCTGCATCTTATCGACGGAACCGATTCGTTCAATGGGGGTCCGGTGGTCCCGCGATAAGAATCCGCGGCGCCCTCGGCATAACTTGCCGATGGATAGAGAGGGGGAAGTGCGCGTGGACTTTCGCCGCGGGTGAACTCTTTGGCTTCAGCTTCCCAGCCGGCCCTTCTCGCGACTTGCCTCTTCATTCTGCTCTCGTCGTTCCGCGCACAGGCCCAGCCGGTCACCGAAGGCGACGCCGGATTGCCCACGACGCAGGCGGCCGCCGAGCCAACCTCGCAGCCGGCCGATTCACAAGAGCCGTCGGGGTATCGCGCATCCCGGGCAATTTCCACCGGTCGCAGTCCCGAACCTGTTTCCTACGCCCGCCCGCTCAGCGATTGGGGAGAGCCCGCCCCGAAATGGCTCCTCATGGGGATCGAACAGCGGACGCGTTATGAGTACTTCGACGACAACTACCAGGCCGACCTGGAGCGCGACCAGCCCTTCCTGCTCCGCTCCCGCGCGTACCTCGGCGTGCAGGACATCCTCGATCCCCTGCGTCTGGGCGTGGAGTTTCAGGATTCCCGCGAATTCAACAACGAAATGCCCGGCACGACCAGCAACGTCGATGAGAACGACTTCCTTCAGGCCTTTGCGGAGCTGTACTTCGCCGACGCCCTCGGGCCGCGCGAGCCCCTGAGCTTTCAGGTCGGCCGGATCGCCGTCGATTATGTCGACCGACGCCTGAAGAGCCGCAACGGATTTCGCAACACCACCAACGCCTTCGACGGCTTCCGCCTCCGCGCCGGCGATCGCGACTCCAAATGGGAGCTGGAAGCCTTCGCCGCCCAGCCCGTCGCGATTCGCCAGCTACAGCCCGATCGGGCCAACGAGGAGCAGTGGTTCTATGGGATCGTCGGCGCCTGGCGCGGATGGGCTCCTTTGGCGCTTTTCGAGCCGTACTACTTCATCCTCGACCAGGATAACAAGGGCTGGGATGCGGCGGACACCGAGCTGCACACCTTCGGCCTCCACGCCTACGGCGACATTGGCCGGTCGGGCTTCGACTACGACCTGGACGCCGCGTTTCAGTGCGGCAAGACTGACGGTCTCACGCATCGCGCCTTCGCGACACACGCCGAAGTGGGCTACACGTTTGAACACGCGTGGAAGCCGCGCGTGGCGACGTGGCTGAACTACGCCGAAGGTGATCACAATCCCAACGACAGCGTGAACGAGACGTTCAACCGGCTCTTTGGCTCGTCAAACCGGATGTACGGAATCCTCGACTATTTCATCTGGTCCAACATGATCCAGCCGTCAATCGGTATCAGCGCGCATCCGACACCGAAGACTCATCTGAACGCCATTTACCGCGCGGTCTGGCTGGCCAGCGAAAATGACTCGTGGAGCCGCGCCGATCGTGTTGACCCGACCGGCCAGAGCGGCGATTTCGTGGGCCAGGAGATTGACCTCTTCGTCGAGCAGCGAATCACCGATCACTGCGTCTTCGAGATCGGCTACGGCCACTTCATGCCCGGCAATTTCGTCCGCAACACCGGCGACTCCCCCGACAGCGATCGGTTCTACGTCCAGACCACGATCAGCTTCTGACGGACGCGTCGAGGAGACGAGAGTTCATCGCGCTGGCGCCGCTCATGGCAGGAACGCGTCGAGGATCGCGTAGGTCAACTCAAAGGCCGCCACCCGGATCGGGAGATTGATCCACTCCAATACTCCCAGCACGGCGGCAAAGGGAATGCCGAGTGGCCCCAGGAAAAGCGGCACCCTCGCGAGCGACGGTCCTTCCACGCTGGGAATCCCGAATAGGACCGCGAGAAAATTCCGTAGCGAGGTTCGATTAACGGCGCGCGCCGGCGTATCGCTGGGGGGCTGAGTCGGTGTTTCGGGTGTCTCAGAGTCGGGATTGGGCGCCTCGCACTCTTCTGGAACTCCATTCGCATTGGTGTCGGGACTGGTACCGCCCGCGATGTCGCAACGATCCGGAATGCCATTACTATTGCAGTCCGGCGCCGCCTCGCTCGCCACTTCACATCGGTCCGGCACGCCATTTTGATTGCAATCGATGCTCGTGTTCGCAACCTCACACGTGTCCAGAATGCCGTTGCTGTCGCAATCCGTCGCGCCAGCCGCGAGGTCGCAAGAATCAATCACCCCATTGGTGTCGCAATCGATCGCCGGGAGGCCGGCAATCTCGTCGCTATCGGGAATCCCATTGGTATTGCAATCGACAATCGGCTCCTCCATTACGCGGATGATGATGCTCGGCGTGCTCGTCGTATCAAATGTGTCGCTGGAGAGCGGATCGCTGTCGGCGATCGTGATCAAGAATGGATCGTTCGTGCTGGCCCAGGTGAACTCGCCCAGCTTGGTAAAAATCTCCACCTCCGCCGTCGGAACCGTAACGACCAGCGTCACCTCGAAGAACTCGAGCATTCCGCTTGCGGGCGAAAACGTCCCCTCCGCGGCCTCGTCAAGGATGGCGCCGGGACCAGTCGTCAGCACCAGGTCCGGCGGCACGACCAGCTCGAATTCAAAGACATCAAAATACTCCAGCGCGCTCGCGGTGACCGTTTCGGCGGTCGTGAGCAGCTCGACGGCATAGCCCCACAAAGCCGTCTCCTCGTCCACGTCCGCGACGAACACAATCTTGAGCGTGCGTTCCCCGGGCGTGTCGTCGAGCGTGATCACCAGCGGCTGACCCGGCGCGCCTTGCGTGATCGCCGCCACGCCGCCGCCGGGCACGACCGCCGGATCGGTGAGTTCATACGCCGCGACGACATCGGCGCGCGCCGACGGCGCGGAAGCCGCGTACGAACTCGATACCAAAACGCATAGGGATAAATACCGAAGCCATCGCCCCATGTTCGCCCCCCCACCCACGGGCGTGGCCCCGCAAGTCATCCGATTTTACGCAGCGAAAGCGGCCTCGTCCTGATCCCATAACCTGAAAGCCGATCCAGGGCATGGATACTGATTCTGACCACGGTCCGGCTTAAAAAGAAGTTACGTTCAACGTCCGGGTATATGCGGTGTCTATGGTTAAATAAGAAGAACCCGCGCGCAGGCGCGCGGGCAACAATCTGGTTCGATTTCAATCAAAGGAGTCTCCGATGGCCCGGCTTCGATACTTTCTCTGTTCGACATTGCTCACACTTTCAATTCTTCTTGTGGCCAAGCCGGCGAGTGCACAACCATATGGACACGGACCCGGGCCCGCTGGCGACGTCGACATCAGCATCTTCTATGAAGAACTCGCCCCCTACGGAGAGTGGATTGATTTAAGGCCCTATGGGTGGGTCTGGTCTCCCTACGGCGTAGACTACGACTGGCGACCGTACCAGGAAGGCCACTGGGTCTGGACCGAATACGGCTGGACCTGGGTGTCAGACGAACCTTTCGGTTGGGCGACGTACCACTACGGCCGCTGGCATTACGACAACTATTACGGCTGGGTCTGGGTGCCCGGCACGATCTGGGGTCCATCGTGGACCGCGTGGCGCGAAGGCGACGGCTGGGTCGGCTGGGCGCCGCTGCCTCCCGACGATTCGATTCATGCGGGTTTCCGCATCGGCAACTTCAACTTCCGATTCGACGCGATCAAGCGATTTCACTGGAACTTCGTCGAGCAGCGCCGCTTCCTGGAGCCCCGGCTCCGGCCGTACATCGCCCGGAGCGTGCGCAATGTCAACATCGTCAACCAGACGAACAACGTGACCAACTACAACATCGTCAACAACAACATCGTGAACAACAGTATCAACATCAAGAATATCGAACAGCGGGCGGGCCGGCCGGTTCCGAAGTATACGCTCCGCGACGTGACGCAACCGAGACAAACAAACATCAAGGGCAATGCCGTGGAAGTCTTCCGGCCGCGAATCAAGCAGGGAGAACCGCGCCGGAAGCCCGACAGCATCTTCCAGCGCAGCCAACAGCCCCAGCCGAAGTCTTCCGCGGCTTCGGATGTCACGCGTCGAACGCTGGAAGAACGCTCGGCGCTGCAGCGACGCCTCGTCGATGAACGCGCCGCGCTGGAAGAACGCCAGAAGCGCGAGGCCGCCCGGGCGCCCAAGCTGGGCTGGTCCACGGACGAGCTGCGCAAGCGTCAGGGGCGCGAACAATCCGCCTTTCAGGAACAGCAGCAGCGCATGCAAAAACTTCTGGAGCGCTATCAGGACCGCGACCAGAAAGGAAACAACGGCCTCACCAAGAGCCAGGGCCGCAAGTTCCGCTTCGCGCCGCCCCAGCAACCTCAAGCCGCCAAGAAGCAGGAAGCCCCCAGGAAACCGGAACCTCCAAAGAAAAAATAAGCAATTCCAGTCCCTTAGAGGTGTCCAGTCCCTTAGAGGTGTATGGAAGGACGAGTCCCCGCTTTCGCGGGCCGCATTGTCGTCGCTTTGAGCGATACAACGCGTTAATCCCCGCAAGCCCCTTCGTTCAGCAATGAGGTACACCCTCTGCTGATTCCGCCCGCGGAGCGCGCTGGTGAATAAAGGGACTCACATCGTTGTCGCCGCGCTCACTCTTGGGCAGATTAATGCGCTGGCTCTTGCCGACGGCCCTCAGACTAGCGCTCCCACCGAGTTGTCTGGTCTGGCGGCGATCCGGGCCGAGGCCAGGGCCGCGGTGAAGCTCGTGCAGACCGAACTGGCCCGGTCATTTCTTGCGGCCGCCGATGATCTGTCGCCTCCCACGCCGCGAACGATCTATCGCGACCAAAAGCGGAAGTATATTACGGCCGCCCAATTCGCCGCGCTTCCCGCCGGCGAGCAAAAAGACTTGTCTCCTATCGAGGTCACCGAGGATCTGTACTACACCACGAAGTACGGCACGCCGCTCGCCTACGTCCGCCCGTTGGAGATCCTCGGCCGCGAGGGCGTCAAGAGTTTTGCGCGTACGCGCACCCTCGACTTCGGCTACGGCGGCATAGGACCGCCGCGCCTGTTTGCTCTGCTGGGTGCTGACGCCGTCGGCGTCGATGTCGATCCGTTATTACCCGTGCTCTACAGCCAGTCTGAGGATCAGGGGCCCGTCCGCGATCGCGACGGAAAAATCGCCGGCCGCGTCACCCTCCTCCACGGTCACTGGCCCGGCGACGAAAAAGTAAGAAAGGCCGCAGGCAACGGATTCGACCTGATCCTCTCCAAGAACACGCTCAAGAACGGCTACCTTCACCCCGAGCGACCCGTCGATAAGCGGATGCTCGTGGACCTCGGCGTGTCGGAAGAGGAATTCGTCAAGGCCCTGTTCGATTCGCTCCGGCCCGGCGGTCACGTGATGATCTACAACATCAGCCCCGCCCCCGCTCCGCCGGACAAGCCCTACATCCCCTGGGCCGACGGTCGCTGCCCGTTTCCGCGAAAGATGCTGGAAGCCGCCGGCTTCAGGGTGCTGAAGTTCGACGAGGATGATTCAAAGGCAGTTCGCGAGATGGCCCGCGCGTTCGGTTGGGATACAGGCGAACATCCGATGGACTTGGAAAACGACCTGTTCGCGCACTACACGCTACTGCTCGGGAAGTAACGCAGGTCAACGAGCAGCCACCCCTCGAGGACGACGGAGAAGCAGTAGCCCTACAGCTAACGGAAGAAGAACAGCGGGCTCGGGCACTCTGGGATGATAGAGTATCGCCGTAGGATAGATCAGACCGCCTGAGCCCGACGCGACAAAATCGCCGAGGTCGGCCCCCGTCGTCGCATTCAGGCGCCGAACTGCAGATGAATTTGCAACGCTTACCAAGACAAAATTGTTGTCGGGGCTGAAGGCCATCGACATTCCGTCTGACGGGTTTCCCGGCACAACCCACGTACTAAGCAAAACTCCGCTTATGGCGTCATAGCGATTCAGTACCGGTCCGGCGAGGCCCCCCGCAACCCACAAAGCCCCATCTGGTCCAAACTGCAAATCTTGAGGACCATTTCCTCCAGGGGTTGCAAATACATTCATGAACGCGCCGGTGGCCCCGTCGTATCGCAATATCTGGCCGCTGATCCGAGAAGAAACGTAAAGGTTGTCATCGGGACCAAAGATAAGTCCCCTCGGCCCGTTCAAACCGCCGCTTTGGGACGTAACAAATTCTCCGAGGTAAACTCCGTTAGTCGGATCGTAACGGTGAACCTTATCCCCGCTAAAATCAGAACCAAACAGATCGCCATCCGGACCAAAGGTAAGGAAGTCCATGCGTCGCTCGATGCTGAATTCACTGATGAATGTACCCGTATCGGCATCATATCTCTGAATCTTACTGTCACCGGCAACGTTGGACCCCCCATGGAGATAGAGATCGCCATTCGGCCCATAGAGCAATTCCGACGAGATGCGGCTTGGCACGTCAATAAAGACACCTTCGAATGCGCCGGAGCTTGCATTATACTTGAGCACATCACCCTGAGCGACAGTGTTGGCAAAGGCGTCGGAGACAAGTATGCTCGATCCGATGTCCCCAAGAGCAGGCATTGCGAAGGCGAACAAGACGATAATGGAGACAAGGTTTCGTCGCATGATTCTCCTCCTCCCCCAACAGACGTGACCACAATCGTAACACAATGATCAGGCGGCCGTCAAGAGCGCCACGATGGGCCGCTGCTGTTGCTTTCACCTAACGCTCTGTATTTTGTAAAAACCCGGTTCCACCGGTGTGTCCGAACACATGCTCATGCAGCTAAATGGCCCTGAGAAAACCCCCGATTAGTTTCGCTCGATCGCCTCTACCAGTTTCTTGAATTCGCCCCGAACATCCGCACCGAGCTTCCGTGCGAATTCTCCTCGAAGTCGATGGTGCCGAATCAACCCGATTACATCCGCCAGGTCTTGAGCGCGGAGGGGATCCGACGCACCACTGCGCAACTTCATGTCGACAAGGTCGGCGAGGCTCACGGTCGTAACGCCGTCGAGTTCGAGACGTTCGCTCGGCATTCGCTTCACCTGATCCATCAATACCAAGTGAACCGGAACGCCCGCTTTTATGAATTCTCTGTTTTCGGCGTCGAATAAGAAGCCTGCGGTCCGAAGGGCATCAGCCATATGCTCCGGCGGATCAGGGACAAGTATGTCTACATCGACCGTCGTACGAACATGGCCATGCAGGACAACGGCAACGCCTCCGATGACAGCGCCGTTCACACCGGCCTGTCGCATGAGAGACGAGACCTCGCGGGCAATATCCAGGATCATGCCGCGCCCTTCCAGGACCAACAACGCTTGATCGCGTAGGCTGCCCGAGTTCATTTGTTGCCTGACCGGGCAGATCGCCGAGCCTTCTTTCTGAACTTCGGCAGCTTGCCAATGACCTCTACGAACGCGCGGAGTGCGTGATTGGCGGATTCGGAGTCGGGGAAATAGTCCGCAAGATCGGGCGCAAGAAGGATGGTGTTCGTCCCACGACGATAACGAGCGGCATATTTCCCGCGCACTCCTTTGCTGAAATCGTACTCGGGAAGCACGTCGGAATTTCGACCATTCCTATGGTTCTTTCGGACTCTCTTCATAAGTTCGCCGCTCGGTTCTTGTAGCTTTCCTCGCGCTGATTATACGCAGTCGGGCATCCCTTTCGCAATGTACGACAACAAGTAACCGGCTCTGCTGAGACAAGCCTATCGTTACAAAGCGTTCTTCGCCTGCTACGGAATGGAGCGGATCGGCAATCGTCAGTGACAATTTGTCGCCAAATACTGTCGTAGCTTCTTCAAAAGAGACGCCATGTTTGGCAAGGTTGTCCCTCGCCTTCTGAGAATCCCACTCGAATTCCAAAACGTCCATCGCCTCGCCTCGCGGACCGCTTCCGCCGGAAACGCAAGGCGATTCTATGCCGCTGCGCGAGACTTACTAGCCGAATTCCTCGGCGTGATTACTGACGAAACGCAAACCCCTCGCCCTTGGCATCCAGCGTAATCGCCGCCCCGTCACCCAATTCTCCCGCGAGCAGCTTCCTCGCCAGCGGATTCTCGATCTCCTGCTGGATCAGTCGTTTGAGCGGTCGCGCGCCATAGATGGGGTCGTAACCGTCCTTCGCCAGTTTATCCTTCGCCGCATCCGTCAGTGTGAGAGTGATGCCGCGCTGAGCCAGGCGGCTGCGCAGCGACCGGACCTGGATCTCCACAATCTCCCGCAGATGCTCGCGCTCCAGGCGATGGAACACGATCACCTCATCGATCCGGTTCAGAAACTCCGGCCGGAATTGCTGCTTGAGCGACTCCTTGACCTGCATCTCGATCTCGATACCCGTCCCGCCCGTCTCCGACAGCCGCTGGATGTGCTCGCTGCCGATGTTGCTCGTCATGGCGACGATCGTATTGCGGAAATCGACCGTCCGGCCGTGACCGTCGGTCAGGCGACCGTCGTCGAGGACCTGCAGGAGCACGTTGAACACATCGCGATGGGCTTTCTCGATCTCGTCGAGGAGGATCACGGCGTAGGGTTTGCGATGGATCGCCTCGGTCAACCGCCCGCCCTCCTCGTAGCCGATGTATCCCGGCGGCGCGCCGATCAGCCGTGCAACGCTGTGCTGTTCCATGAATTCGCTCATGTCGATTCGTACGAAGGCGGATTCGTCGTCAAACAGAAACGCCGCCAGGGCCTTGCACAACTCCGTCTTCCCCACGCCCGTCGGCCCCAGGAATAGAAACGAGCCGATCGGCCGGTTCGGATCGCCCAACCCCGCGCGGCTGCGGCGGACCGCATCCGATACTGCGCGGATCGCCTCATCCTGACCGACGACCCGCTCGTGCAGCCGATCCTCCATCTTGATCAGCTTCTCCTTCTCGCCTTCGAGCATCCGCGAGACGGGGATGCCCGTCCATTTGCTGACGATCTCCGCCACCTCCTCGGCGGTCACTTCCTCGCGCAAAAGCCCGCCGCCGTCCTTGTGCAACGCGGCCAATTTCTTCTCGCGCTCTTCCAGCGTTCGTTGCAGCTCGGGCAATTCGCCGTAACGAATCCGCGCCGCCCGCTCCAACTCCCCGCGTCGCTGCGCCTCGTCCAATTCCGTCTGCTTGGCGTCGAGCTGCTGCTTGACCTGCTTGATTTCCTCCAACGCGTCCTTCTCATTCTGCCAGGTGGCGGTGAAGGCCGTGTTTTTCTCGCTCAGCCCAGCCAATTCCTTCTCCACGGTAGCAAGCTGCTTCTTGCTGCCGGGATCCTTCTCCTTCATCAGTGCTTCGCGCTCAATCTCCAGTTGCAAGATCCGCCGGCGCAGCTCATCCAACTCCGCCGGCATGGAATCATTCTCAATCCGCAGCCGCGACGCCGCCTCGTCGATCAAGTCGATTGCCTTGTCGGGCAAGTGTCGATCGGAGATGTAACGGTGCGACAGCGTCGCCGCCGCGACCAGCGCAGAATCCTGTATCCGCACGCCATGGTGCGCGTCATAGCGTGGTTTGAGACCCCGTAAGATCGCGATGGTGTCCTCGACCGACGGCTCGCCCACATACACCGTCTGGAACCGCCGCTCCAGGGCCTTGTCTTTCTCGACGTGCTGGCGATATTCCTCCAGCGTCGTCGCGCCGATGCACCGCAGCTCCCCACGCGCCAGCGCCGGCTTGAGCAGGTTCCCGGCGTCGGGTGAACCCTCCGTTTTGCCCGCGCCGACGATCGTGTGCAGCTCGTCGATGAAAAGTATGACCTGCCCCGCCGATTCGACGACTTCACGGACGACGGCCTTGAGGCGCTCTTCGAACTCCCCGCGATATTTCGCCCCGGCGATGAGTGCCCCCATGTCCAGTGCGATCACGCGCTTGTTCTTGAGCGCCTCGGGGGCGTCCCCCGCCAGAATCCGCTGTGCCAGTCCTTCCACGATCGCCGTCTTCCCGACGCCCGGCTCGCCAATCAGCACCGGGTTGTTCTTCGTGCGCCGCGCGAGGACCTGCATGACGCGGCGAATCTCCTCGTCGCGCCCGATGACCGGGTCCAGCTTGCCCTGCCGCGCCATGGCGACGAGATCGTGCCCGTAACGGGCCAGGGCCTGGTAGGTCTCTTCCGGATTCTGCGACGTGACGGTCGCGCTGCCGCGAAGTTCTTTGAGCGCCGCCATCAACGCATCGAGCCGCGCGCCGCTGACCGTCAGCACCTCCTTCGCCTCGCTCTTGACCTCCGCCAGCGCCAGGAGCAGATGCTCAGTCGAAACATACTGATCCTTCATCCGCTCGGCGATTGCCTCGGCCTTGTTCAAAACCTCTTGAAGCGTGCGAGAAAGCGCGAGCGATCCCCCCGCGACCTTCGACAGGCGATGGAGTTCGGACTCGGTGATGGATCGAACCTGCGAAACACTCGCCCCCGCCTTCTCCAAAAGCGGCACCGCAATCCCGCCCGCATCGCCGTTGCCGCCCGAAGGGCGCGTCTCCACCAGCGCCGCCAGCAGATGCAGCGGCGTCAGCTCGGCATGACCGCGCTCCTGCGCGAGCCGCTCCGCCCGCTCCAAAACCTCGGCGGCCTTAATGGTCAGTTTGTCCGCGCGCATCAATGAACCCTTAAACCTTCAATCCGGGTTTCGACTTGCAAGTTGCGTGCCAATCCACAGTCGGGCCCGCAATGGCCAGAAACCGAGGCATTTATAGGATTGTACCGATCGAGCCCACGCCGTTATGGCAGCAAGATCTGGCAGTTGGCATGCTGGAATAACGAATGTCGTGTGGAAAAAACGGAGAAGGAAGCCTCTGAACATCTACGGACATGTTAGCTCATTGCGCAGGCTGACTATGCGGGCGGTGTTCGCTGTCCTCTGTCTTTGGGGAGTCTCCGAATGCGATGACGTCCCGGCTCGATCACCAGGAATGCGCCGCGCAGCTCTTCCTCCGAGTAGAGCGTCAAGACTCGCGCAAACTCGGCATGCACCGAATTCTGCGTTGAAGGGAGAACGCGGAGATAGATCACGCCCGCGCGATCGCCCTGAAGGAAGACGAGGCCGCCAAAGTCCCGATCCCGTGTTACGAAGAGGCATTCTTGTGCGTGCGCTACTTGGAGCAGTTCGGCATCATCGGCCTGCGCCAACCCGATCTGAGCGACCGGCCTCACTTCGTGACCAAGTTCTCTCAAGAATCGCACGGTGGTGCCGTAGACATCCTGATCGGTCAGAAACTTCATGACGGCGTTAAGCTGATATCTTCAAGCGATACGACGTCGATGGCATATTGGATACAGGCCCGAATGTCTTCTGGTGTCAACTCCGGGTAGTAATCACGAATGAGGTCCGAAAACCCGATCCCCTCGCGGACCAATTCCAAAACGCTCTGTACGGGGATACGAGTGCCCACCACGCAAGGCTTGCCGAAGTGAACCCCCGGGTCGACTGAAATTCGTTCGCTCATAGGACTACCTCTCTAAGAGCATAGTCACGGAAGCCCAAAGTACGCAAGCAGGTGGCCAATCGATCATCCCTTGATCACCCCAATCGGCCGCAAGCGCGCGACCTTCTGACTGATCCCCGCTTCGTGCAAAACGCTGACGACCTCCTGAACATCCTTGTATGCGTCCGGCTGCTCCTCCTCCAAGCCTGTTCGGCCGCGCGCTCGGGCATAGACACCCCTATCGGCCAGCTCGCGCGCGATCGACCGACCCTTGCTCGCCCGGATCGCCGCGCCGCGTGACATCCGCCGGCCGGCGCCATGACACGAGCTGCCGAACGTGTGTTCCATCGAGCCCGGTCGCCCGACGAGCACATAGCTGAACCGGCCCATATCGCCGGGCACCAGCACCGGCTGACCGATCGGTCGATAGCGCTCCGGCAACTCCGGGTGACCCGGCGGAAACGCCCGCGTGGCTCCTTTGCGATGCACGCAGAGTTCAACCTGACGGCCGTTCACGTCATACGGTTCCATCTTGGCGATGTTGTGGGCCACATCATACACGAGCGTCATGCCCAGCCGCTCAGCAGGCATCTCAAAAACCTCGGCGAACGACTCCCGCGCCAGGTGCGTCATGATCTGCCGATTGCACCAGGCATAGTTCGCCGCCGCCCGCATGGCCCCCAGATACCGCTGCCCCTCTGGTGATTCGATCGGCGCACAAATAAGTTGGCGGTCAGGCAGCTCAATGCCGTACTTCTGCGGGACGTTGTGCAATTCCTTGAGCGCATCCTCGCAAACCTGATAGCCCAGCCCGCGCGAACCGGAGTGGATCATGACCGTGAGATACCCCTCCGCCAGACCGAGCACGTCCGCCGCCTGGGGGTCATCCACGCGATCGACAACCTGCACTTCGAGAAAATGATTCCCGCTGCCCAGCGTCCCGCACTGCGCCGCGCCGCGTTCAAAGGCTCGCTGCGACACATCATCCGGGCACGCATCCGGCAGACACCCGTGCGCCTCCGTCACCTCGACGTCGGAGTTCCAACCGAGACCCTGGCCCACGACAAATCGCGAGCCTTGCTCCATCAACTTCTTCAGGTCGCGCCGTTGAAACTTGATCCGACCGCCCTGACCGACGCCGCAGGGCACATTAGAGAACAGCCGATCGACCAGCCGTTCCATCCGCGGCTGGGCATCTTTCAGCGAGATATCCGTGCGAATCAGCCGCACCCCGCAGTTGATGTCGTATCCGACGCCGCCGGGGCTGATGACGCCGCCTTCCGCCGGGTTCGTCGCCGCCACGCCGCCAATGCAGAATCCGTAGCCCCAGTGAATATCCGGCATGGCCAGCGAGTACTTCACGATGCCCGGTAGACACGCGACGTTCGCCACCTGCTCCGGCGACTGGTCGCCCCGAATCGCGTCGATGAGCGCGTCGTCCGCATAGATCATGCCATCCACGCGCATCCCCGCCTTGTATGACTTGGGGATCCGCCAGCGGCATGGATCAACGCGCTCCAGCGGACCAGTGAATGCCTCGGCCATGGTTCAAATGTCCACGATGATGGTCGCTTCGTATCCGCCGGTCACGGGCCGGATCGCCAGTTCGTGATACGTAATAGCCTTCACCTCACGGTAGTACACGGATTTCGCCTCGTCTACGGCGAATTTCCGGCCACGAACACTCAGTCCTCCCGCGTTGAATGCGCTTCCGCTGGATTCTACGAAGCTCTGATCCCGCTCGAATAGGATTAACAATTCCGTAAGGTAATCTCGGAGAAGCAGCGCGGAGTCGTCACCGGACAAATCGAGTGAGAAGGGCTGGGGCGAGTCCTTCGCCGCCAATTCACCGATGACCGCGTACAGCCCGCGCGCGGCGGGTTCGATGAGGCCGTTCATGTCCGGAGCAAAGACACGAATACCCACGTCCGCGGTATGATCGAAGAGTTCAAATCCCGCCTGCATGGGCGCGGTTGTAACCGTACAGCCCCGGCTTGCAAGCGCCCCATCGACGCCGTCGGCTGATCCTCACGTGCAGCACGCGTTTGATTACCCCTGCTACGGGCAACTGGCCGCGAGACACGCCGCCAACGGTTGGATGTCCAGGTCGTCCACCACGCTATCCCCGTTCATGTCGCCATTGTCGATGTTGCATGCGGGAAACTGGATTGGGTATCCGCCGGGATCGAGCACCGCCGTGATGAACGGCCCGACGTCCAGGCCATTCACCCTCCCGTCACAATTCAGATCCCCCAGCCTTTGCGGAATCGAAGCGAACGAGGCGACAAAGACTCCGCTTGAGCCGTCCGTGAAATTAATCTCGAACGCCCGCTCCTCCGCATCACTTTGCCCGGCGCCGAGCGTAAAAGACGCCACGGTACGAAGTTCCTCCCCATCGATCAGCACCTCGCCACCCGGCTTGAGCATCTCGTCCAAGCTCCCATCCGGATTTGCTCTGAACAGTGATGTCGTGTCAGGAACAGCCGGCCCGGCGTATCGGCCCAGGAACAATACATGCTCCCAGTTCGGGTTCACATTCACCGCGTAGCTGAGTTGCAGGAACACCGCGCCGTCCACGCCGGGCACCGGCTCATTCACGGCCGCAATTAAGCTCATCTCCCCTGGCAGGTCCCACCATATTCCAATCGTGTTGTTCAGGGGATCGCCGTCCAGGACCGCCGTCGCAATGAAGGCAATCTGGTTCGCATTGCCCAGGTCGCCAAACAGAAATGTGCGAAAGGTGCCATTGAGATGCTCCAGCCCCGGCGCCGGGTCGCCGGGATGTGGATTCACCGGCCCGCCGGGCTTTTCCGGCAGGCTCCGCGACCCCGCGAAGATTAGTTCGAGTGACCCGTTGCGAGTGGTCCAGATCGAGCTCTTCGCGTAGAAGTCCGGGCTGGTAATCCGCGCCCCGAATAGGAGGGCGCCGTTGTCATTGTTGCGCACGGGGATGTCGTCCTCGTCTCCAAACGTGGTCAGTCCGCCAAGCTCTCCATTCCCCCCGCTTCCGTAGAAGACTCCCGCGCCTGCTTGCGGCGCAGGATCACCCTCGCGAAGCAGAAGCTGCAATCCGCCCGGACCATCCGCCCAAATACCCTCGTCATTGTTTTCGTGGATCGTGGGGGGCAAAGCATCAGTGCACTGAAATCCAGCCTCGGAGCAGCGTGGGTCGCTGCAATCCACACCGTTCTGCCCGCTGCCATCGCCGCAGCAGAATCGCTGACTGGGATTGCCGGAGAGGACTCCGCGACAATCGTCCGGGCATGAATCACAGTCCTCCCCAGCCGCGCTCTCGCAGATTCCATTACCGCACGCCGGATCCATGCTGTCCAGATATGCGTTGAAAATCACATCGCCGTTCACATTCGCGTCCCAGCGATCAACCGAGCCGAAGAACGCCAGCGATGTCCCTTCGCCGAAGAACACGCCTGGCTCAGTGCCCGGCGCCGGCAGCCCGTCCGTCGCCAGCACCTCGAAATCGCCGGTCCTGTTACGCCACAGACCCTCCGCATTTCCGCTGGCAGACGCCGTGAGCGCATTGACCAAAATGGAATGTCCTCGCTGCACGAAGACGAAATCAGTGACTTCGTGGCCCGGCGGGCTTCCCGGAAGCGAGTCCTGACTTCGCAAGAGAAACTCCAGCGCCCCGAAACGATCGGTCCAGACGCCGAAGAGGTCCGTCCGGTCTGCGGTCGTTGCCAGGAAAGTGACCTTCCCGTCATGCATCTCCGGCGTCGCCGCGAGTGGAAAACTGTCCGTTCCGGGAAAGCCGGCGAACGCGAAGTTGAACGGCGGAGCGGGATCCCCGGGCTTGACTATCAGCTTGAGCTGGCCGCCCACCTCGCGAAACAGCCCCCGCTCGCCGAAAGGAAACTGGTCGTTGGGGATACCGTCCTCGTCGGCGAACGCGTGAAAGGTCACGCTGCCGGCGTTGTCGATCGCAGGCGGCGGGTCACCGAAAGGCTCGCCCGCGGGTATGGCCCCGAACGCCGAAAACAAAAGCCCCTGTTCCTCGAACCCCGGCGCCGAATCGCCCGGCTCGGCAACCTTGCGCAACGACAAGAGTTCCTCGCCCACGACATCCTGTGCGATGTTCAGGGCAATGCCCCACAGGACGATGCAGCTGGCTATTGCGTATCGTCCAACTCGTCGAGTGAACGGGGCATTTGGACACACGATGACTCTACTGGCGCGCACCATGAGATACCCCTTTCTGGTTCTGTTCTCAACCGCTGGATTTGTTTGATTGAGTCCGCCCGGCGGCATTCCGCATGCCGTTTCCTTCACCGCTATCCGGGAAGCGTCTGAAGCCATCGGCCGCGTGTCTCCATGTGGAAACATACAAGCCCCTTAGCGCATGTCGCTACGTCAATTGTACCTTGCAGACAACCGGCAACTCGGCCTATCCGAGATTGATCCAAATCCGGGCGCATCGCCTCAGAGAGTCTCTAGAGGAGGATCACCCCAGCTAGATAGTCAGGAACAGTCACCGGATGATTAGGGACAATTGCCACCTATTTCAGGGCGGCCTGCATGGCGGCGGTTGTGCCGCCGGGAGGGGTTGCTGCAACCTGATGGGAATTGTTCCCAGCGCGAAAGGAATCAACAGCCCTCGTTCAACACGCAGTCGGCGAACGGCTCCATATCGTCGGCGTCGATCACGAAATCGGGCGTTCCCTCGAGATCGCCCGCGCATTTCTCCTTCGACGTCGCTCCTCCGCCAACCAGTCGATCCGTGAAACGCTGAATATCGAGTGCATCGACGATAGTGTCGTCGTTGAGGTCCCCCCGCAGGCACGTGACGTCCGAAGGCACCACCGTGGACGCCGTTTCATTGTTGACGGCCTTGTACTGACCGAGCGTAAGATCGCCCGTGGTCGGCGGCAGGTCGCAGTCGAAGCGGAAGTTGTAAAGCGTCCCCCAGCGCAGCGCATTGTCGTCCGCGGGCGCGACATCAACGACGACCCACTGAATCGTGCCGCCGCCGACGGTGTTGGCCCAATCGGTGCCGTCCGTCGTGATATTCCCGCTGCCGTCGCCACTGTGATAGTCCACATCGTTAAATCCGACGTTGGTAACCGTGGCGTACGGCGACACCGGCACCTTTACTGTCCTCACCGAACGGTCCGAGTTCAGATTCTGAATCGCGTATTCGTAGTGGTGAACGCCCCCGCCCAGATCGGTCGCCTGCGCGGCGACGATCACGAGCGCCGTCATTCCGCCGGCTTCCTCGACGATGACGTCCGTCTCCGTGACGGTCGGGTCAAAATCCTTCCAGGCGCGAATCCCCGGCTGCTGGCGCTGCGTCGATCCGATTTGCGTGAAGGTCCATGCCGCGTCACTGCCGCTCACCGCGATCGGGCGATAGGAAGCGTTATTATTCTTGTTGTTGTTGGCGGCATCATCCGCCGCTACATACTGAGCTTCAACGTAGAATCGAGGCTGAGACGTGATCGGCTGGCCGCCGTCCGAAACCGCCAGGTCGGGGGTCTTGATCTGCAACCGTCGAGCGACAGTGCCCGCCCATGCGGGATTGGCAATGGGGTGAATATGCACCCCGGTCGTCGCGTTCACCTGCCATTTGGGGCCGAGCCCCGCTTGACTCGCATTTCGCGTTGAGTTGTAAGGATCGGAACAACCGACGCCCAGGTGTGTGCCGTCGGTCCCGGAACAGTTATTGCAGCAGGCGTTCTCACTCAGGGCGAAGAAGCCATGCTTGAGCCAGCTTTGACCAAGCTGCTCAAAGGTGTTGTATCCTGCGGCCTCGCGACGGAGGCGGAAAAAGTTCTGACTGATCACCGGATGATTGGCGTTCGGCGACTGCAGCCAGTTGAGCCAGAACGTCCCGATGTTGCAGGACGTCGTCCCCACCGAAAACGCCTCGATCCCGCCCGCGCTGGTGAAATTCGAAATATGCGGCGGGTTCGACGGGTTGTTCCCCAGCTCGCCGACGATCACATCCGCGTTCGTCGACACCTGACATTGCCCCGAGGCGCGAGGGGGCGTAACCGCCGCCATCATCGCCAGACTCAACGACAAGATAGAGAAGTGGATTCGAGGGTTTCGCAAATCCATGCTGACTCCTTTGGTCAAATCGAAAAGGCTGACAAACCCGCCCAACTCGCGGTATTGCTGTCGATGCCCAACCTGCAAAAACTTTGAATTCCCAATGACGAGAGCTTACCCCATCCCGATTACACGACCTTAGTGTATCACTTCCGGAACAAGCGAACAAGGGTCCGCGTCCTAAAAAACGGCGAAAAAAGTGTGTTTGCCTTCGCACAGCGCGGCCGACCGCCAAATCGGCTCCTGCTCATGCCCTGGCTGCTCCCAACACAAATTCTGCCAGGCGCAACTCCCATTCCCGGTCAATTTGCAGCGATCGCTCCACCGGCATCTCATACGCCCATGCTCCCGCCGGGCACAGGGATTTCGTATTCGCCAGCGACTCCCGCCGGTTCACGTAGATCGCCCCGTTGAGCGCATACGCCGCCGGCAGGTCCTGCCGCCGGGCGTAGGCCAATGGACAGGGAACAAACTCCTCCAACCGGCCGTCAACGGATAGCCGCCGAACCAGATAAGGATGATCGTGTGTTTCGCAGACGCTGACGACGGCATCCGCATTTCGCGCCCGCGCCAGACTCACGGCCGCGTCGATATCCCCCGCCGTCCGCAGCGGCGACGTCGGCTGTAGCAGCACAACATAGTCCGGTCGATAGCCTTGGTGCTCGTCCAGCCACGCCAGCGCATGGAGCACGACATCGATGTGCGGCGATGCATCGCCCGCCAACTCCGCCGGTCGCAAGAACGGCACATCGGCCCCCCAGCGCCGCGCCGTCTCCGCGATCTCGGTATCATCCGTCGAGACCACGACCCGATCCAGCGTCGCCGCATCTCGCGCCGCCTCCAGCGTCCACGCAATCAGCGGCTTACCCGCCACAACGCGAATGTTCTTCCCCGGAATGCCCTTCGACCCCCCTCGCGCCGTAACCAGCCCCAGGCACCGCGGCGCGGCGTCTTGCCGATCGGTCGTTCCGCTGTTCGATCCTTGGATCAAAGGCGTTCCCTGTTGAAGACCTGGCCGTAGTGGGGCAAGGCGGCGAGGTTCCTATCGGCGAGCAATGAGCGGACGGATGAACTTGAACCTACATTGCGGCGATGCGTAGCGCGATGGTAATACTGAAACGCGGAGGCCTGCCTCATTGCCATAGCGTCCGGCGCCCCTGCCGGACGTCCAAACCGTTGACGTTGCAGTTGAGATTCAGGCCCGAGCGTAGCTGGCCTAGGTGTCAGCATCCGCCAAATTGCAGGCAATCGACGATGAACTGGATGTCTTCGCCGTCGGTGACCTCGTTGTAGTTCAGGTCGATCCGGTGCGCGCCGCCCGGCGGGCTGGTCTCGATCCCCAGCAACGCGTCGACGATACAGTCCAGGTCGCTCTCGACCGTGAATGACCCGTCGTTGTTGCAGTCTCCCGAGATCCAATAGGTGTGCACCGAGATCGGATCGGTCAGGACCGTCTCCACGCCGTCGCGGTTTCGCGCCTTGACCACGAACTCGTAGTCCGTGTCCGGCGTCAGGCCCGTCGCCGTCGCCATCGTCCCCTGCACCCAGACATTGAGCCCCGTATCGCCGCCCGGCGTCAGCGAATCGAAGTACAGGCCCGATTGGCCCTCCGTGAGATTGCTGAATGTTCCCAGCGCCACGAGTTCAACAAAATCAACTCCCACGACGCCCGTGGCCAGGCCCTGCGGCGATTCGATGGGTGTGGAGAGGAACACCTCCTCCGAAAAAGCCGTCTGGTTGGGCGTCGGCGTCACACTGTCCTGCGCCGCGACCCGATAGGAATACGGCATGTTCACCGAAAGACCGGTGTCAGTGTAACCCACGCCCGGTTGCCAGCCGCTGCTCGTTCCGCCGGGCGAGGCGCTGGTGCACTCGAACATGTACAGAACCGGCGGCGTGGTGGCGTCGGTCGCCGTGGTGGCCGTCATCGTGATCGACGTCAGGCCCAGCGGTGCGGGCGGCGACGCGAAGGTCATGGGATCGGGATCGGGAGGAAAGCAGTCGACGGCGGGGCTATTCGGACAATTGTCACAAGCATCGCCGATGGTGTCGGAGTCCGCATCCTCCTGTGCGGGATTTGACACGTCGAGACAATTGTCGCACACGTCGCCGTCTCCATCGCCATCATCGTCCTCTTGTCCGGGATTAAACACACCTGCGCAGTTGTCGGCGCAATCTGGCACCCCGTCCGAGTCCACGTCTACATCGGGGACGCCGCAGCCGCAGGCCCCCGGCAAGATCTTGTTGGGGTCGTTCGGGCAATCGTCGCAGGCATCGCCGGCGGCGTCGCCGTCGGCATTTTCCTGGCCGGAATTGGAGGCATCCGGGCAATTGTCGCAGGCGTCGCCGATCCCGTCGCTGTCGGCGTCGTCCTGTCCTGGGTTCGGCGTGCTGGGGCAGTTGTCCGATGCATTCGGCACGCCATCCTCGTCTTCATCATGTTCACAGGCGTCGCCGATGCCGTCGTCATCGATATCTAATTGGTCCGGATTCGGCGTGTTGAGCGGACAGTTATCACATACGTCGTCCACCCCGTCGCCGTCGCGGTCTCCGAATACGTAGGCCGAGCCCGTGCCTGGGTAGCTGCTGTTGTATTGGTAAGTACCGACTATCGTCGTGTCATCGGAGATCGAAACAGAGACACCGAACTCCTGGTGAGCGGACGCATCGTAAGCGACGAGCCTGCTCGTTTCCGTCATGTTGATCCAACCCGTGGGTGGCTTGGCGAAGACGTAGGCTGCGCCTTCGTTTCCATCGCCCTCGAGCCGCGCACCGACCACGGCTTTGTCGGCCGAGACCGCGACGGAGAAACCAAAATCGTCTGCCGACGCATCGGAGGGCGTCAGAGTGGCCTGCTGAGTCCACAGGGTACCGGAGCGGATGAAGACATAGGCTGAGCCGGCGTTGCCCGCCAACCTGGCCCCGACCAGCGCCGTGTCGCCCGACAGCGCCACGGAGTAGCCAAACCAGGCCGCGTCGGAGGTGGTCAACTTGGCCTGGTGGGTCCACACCCCACCAGAGCGGATGAAGACGTAGGCCGAGCCGGCGTTGGACCCGCCCGCGTGGTCGTCGAGCCAGGCTCCAACCACCGCCGTGTCGGCCGACACTGAGACGGAGTGGCCGAATGCGTCTCCGATTGCTCCATCCATTGCGGTCAACTTGGCCTGCTCAGTCCAGATGCCACCAGAGCGGACGAAGATGTAGGCCGAGCCGGGGCCCTCGGTCTTGAACCCCGAGTTGTCTCCGTTGTCCGCCCCGATAACTGCCGTGTCGCCGAAGAGCGCTACCGAGTTGCCGAAACTGTCATACGGCGCTGCATCGGAGGCGGTGAGTTTGGCCTGCTGAGTCCAGACGGTTCCGGAGCGGACAAAGACGTACGCCGCTCCAGCGTAATTTCCGGCGGAGACTGCCCCGACCACGGCTGTGTCGCCATCGATCGCGACTGAATGACCGAACCGGTCCTGATATCCCTGGTCAGTGGGCGTCAGCTTAGCCTGCTGAATCCATCCAACACCGTCGCGGACGAAGACATAAGCCGCACCACTGAGATACGGAGTACTCGGGGGGTCGTGGCCCCAAGCGCCGACTATGGCCGTGTCGCCCGAGACTGCAACCGAGTAGCCGAAGAGGTCACCGTTCACCCCGTCGTTGGCGAGGAGCTTGGACTGGGCAAGTTCCTCCGGGGTGCATTGGCCGTGTACGGACGTGGTCTCGGCGAGGAGTAGCAGAAATCCACACGCCGCGACTCGCTGGAAGCACGACACTTTCAATTGAAAAGTAATCGGGTTCATGGGATTACCTCCACCATGTCGCCAATAACGTAGCCCTCGACGTGTTCCGCGATTGTACCACACTTTGGGGGTCACAATGCCGATTTTCGATTCCTTCCTGTTCCGCGTGCGTCACCGCGTCGGACGCCATGCTGGGGAACGGGGGGCCCTTTCCCAAAATTTATTTCTTCCAAGTGCGGGCCAAAAAGTAACTTACATTTTTTTTTGCGAAAAGCGCGGACATGAGGGAGCGATGAGCACGAGTACTGGGCAGGGGACAAAAAAAGCTGCGAAGCCGCCGCATTGGTTCAGCTTACGGCTTAAAGCTCATAGCTTACGGCTCGTGAGATCGGAGATTCCCCACCCATGCATCGAGGATTCAACTTTGTCAGCCCAATTCAACCACATCGTTTTTTTCTCTGCGCGCCGCCCGCCCTCGCGCTCTCAAGCCTCAAGCCTCAGGCCTTCAAATTGCGCTCGTTGGCGCTCGTTTGCGCCTCGAAAAAATCTGCGCCGCTGTGCTGCATCCCCATCCGCGCCGATCGGCGCCATCTGCGGATCATTGTTCGTTCAATTTCGCTCAATTTCGCCCCCCCTCCCCCTCCTGGGGTCGCCTGCTCTACTGCTCGCCTGCTCCGCCCTTACCCATCCACGTCCATCAGCGCCATCTGCGGTTCCGGCCAGTTCCGTCTGGTTCCACCAAACAAAAATAATCTCTGTGTCCTCTGTGCTCTCGGTGGTGAACCTCTTCCCATTCCGCATTCCGAATTCCGACTTCCACATTCGCCTTCAACCGGTCCCAAAGAACAAGTCCTTCCGAAAGCTCCGCGCAAACAGCCCATGCATCCGCGCCAATACGTATGTCCCGTAGAAATAGAACAGCATCACCGCCCCCCACGTCAGCAACGCCAGCGCCACCTGCACCAGATCGCCCTCCGCCGAGCCCGCCCGCATCTTCCCGATCTGCGGAATCAGCCAGTCAAAGACAATCGCCATGAACGCCGCGCCGAACAGGGCGCCATAGACCGACAGCAGAACGACGAGAAACGCGTAATGCGCATGGGTCCGGCCGATGGACTTGACCACGTTGACCGGATTGAGCGCCTGCCCGATGTTGCCCAGGGCAAAGCCCAGGAGGTTCATCGGAATGCCGAATGAAACCACGACCATCCCCACGATCAGCGCCGTGCCCCCCGACTTGAACATCTCCACCACTCGCCCGGCGCGGATCATCTCCCACGGATCCCCCACCGTGAGCAGAAGCACCACATAGGTCATCACCACCGCATACGCCACCAGCGTCACGTACCCCAGAAAGCTCTTGCCCCACGCCGACGGGCCCCAGGACAAATTCGGCGGCGCGTCCGTGCCGGTCGTGGTCGTCTTGATCACATCGATAAAAGCGTGGATGGCGATGGCCGTGAAGAAAAAAACCTCCGCCGCGAAGATGCCGATCAGGATCAATTGCACATTCGACAAGTCCGCCTTCTGAACTCCCTGATCCGTCCCCACCGCGCCCTGTTGCATCAAGTTGGCCATCGCCGTCATCGCCGCCACCGGCAACAGTCCCGCGGCCACGGCGAGGCCCGACGCGGTCAGGAGCGATCCCAGCGCGGGCAGGGGATAGGCGACGCAGTTCGCCAGGTCGCCGTAAAACCCCGCCGCGCCTTCCGTCGATTTTCGGCGCCCCTTGCCCCCGCGAATGGTCGTGGTCGCGGAAGACCCCTGCACCAGGGCGGGGATCGGGTTCCAGCAGTGCGAGCAAAGTATTTCCACATAGGGATCAACGATGCGCATCTCCTTGCCGCAATTGGGACAGGCGCGCATCTTCGAGTCCGCCGGCGCGGCCTTTTTCTTCTGGGCCTCGGCCGCCAGCACCTCGGAAAGGTCCGCGTCGGACATCCCCGACGACTGCTTTTCCAGATTGGCCAGACCCTCCAGATCCATCCGCGACGCGTCGAGGGCCGCGCCCGATCCGGCCTGCGCCACCGGAACCGTGAAGGCCCGGTTGCACGACGGACAACGAATCGTCTTGCCCCCCAGCTTCTCCGGGACATTGAGCTTCTGTTTGCAGCGCGGGCAACGCAGTTTCATGGGGACATTAAAAGGGCAAAGGGGCCGGGGGGCCAAGTCGCAGAACCGCGACCAACACGGCCGATCAGTCGAAACGACCTATTCCCTTGTCTCGGCGGGTTGGAAGGCGGATCGGACCTCCCCAAGAAGTTGGTCGACTTTGAACGGCTTGAACAGCACCGCGTTCAACCCCTCTTTTCGGGCCCGCACGATCGAGTGGTTGGGATCGTACCCGAACCCGGTCATCAGAATGACCGCAATGTCGGGTTGACGATCGCGGGCGTGAGCGAAAACCTCGTAGCCGTTTTTCATCGGCATGCGAATGTCGGCGACGAGCAGGTCGTAACTTCCGCTGTCCAATCGCGCGATGGCTTCGGCCCCGTCGGCGACCACTTCCACGGAGCAGCCCGCCTTGCGCAGGACCCCGGCGATCGTCTCGCGGATGGTCTGCTCGTCGTCAGCGACCAGGACGCGCTTGCCGCCCAGAATGGGATCGCTCGTCACGCCGCTTTCGCCCCGGCCGAGGATGCCCCCCTTGGGCGTCGTCACGTCCTTGACCTTCTGCTTGATCTCCGTCACGTGATCGCAGATGGCGTTGAGGCGATGACGAAGATCGTCGTTGCCGATGTACTCCTCGCACAGGCCGCTCGCTTCCGTCATGATGTCGTTCAGCGGGCCGGAGATCTCCGCGATCACGTCGTCCGCCAGGCAACCGGTGGCCTCCCGCCGCTCGACGATCAACAGATCCAGAATGTTCAGCGCGATGGCGACGTAGCGTGCCAGAATCTCCGCGTACTGCCGGTCGTCTTCATTGAACGCGGCCAGTTGAGCCGACTCAATGTTGAAGACGCCGATCACCTCGTGATCCAGGCGAATCGGCACCGTGAGCGAGCTGCGGGCCGACTCCAGACCCTGCAAGTACCGCGGATCCTTGGACGTGTCGTGGCAGATGTAACTGCGCCCCGTCGCCGCCACGTACCCGCTGATGCAGGTGCTCTCCGTCGACGCGAAAATGTCGTAATCCTGCACCTTCGGCGTCATCCCGTGCTGCAGGACGAATTCCATCCGGTTGGTCTTCTTGTCGATCAGCAGGACCGCGAAGTCGTCAAAGTGCAGAAGATCGTGCATGTACCGGAGCATCTTCTGCTCCAGGAGCTGAATCCGCTCCTCGACGTTCATGCCCGCCATCTTCTCGGCGTCGAGCCGCACCAGCTCCCGACCCGCCAGGTCGATCGCATCCAGTTTCTTCTGCAGCCGCCGGCTGTTGGTGACATCCCATACGACCGCCGCCACCTGGCGAACCTGTTCCTCGTGGCTCATGACCGGCGTGATCGTCACTTCGAAATAATTGTCCCGGCCCGCCGTCAGGCTCACGCGCCGTGCCCGATGCATCGACGCCCGATCAGAATCGCGACGCGACGGATCTCCGCCCGGCTCCGCGTCCGCCCCAAACGAACGCCGACACACCTCGCAGACCTGCTTAATCAGGTCTTCCGGGTAGCTCCGCATCTTCGGATTGGCCCAGATCAGCCGGCCGTCCAGACCGACGATGCAAACCCCCTGCCCAATGTTTTCAAGGATGACCGCAGATTGTTGGTTGACGGCCGCCCGTTCGAGGGCAATGAAGTCGCTTTGATCGCTGATAACGACGTCGTACGTGTCTTCGCGAAGGGCGATCAAGGCCTCGTCAAAGGAGCTGACGCTGCGAATTTGAGCGTCGCTCCCTAGCCGCTGGACGATCTGGTCCCCCACCGATCCGGGCCGGGCCAAGAGAAGAATGCGCGTTGTCTCAACGGCGGTTTGCATCTCGCCACACTTAATAGTATCAGACCAACGGCTGCCTAATCGGTTAACATCGGCGAGGGTTGATTTAGTGGGCCGCTAAATCATTTTAGCACGCTATTTACACCCCGTCGATAGCTTACTTTTCCGCCATTAGCCCATAGTGACTAGTGTATCGACCTTTGAGGGTCAATTGGAATCCCCCCGATGGAATTTCATGATTTCCGACCCCCTAATTGGCGCTTCTTGCCTAAAAAGCGCCCATTACGGTCGCGAATCAAGGATAACTATCCCCTTGTCCAAGTTCGTGAATCAAGGGTGCCAGGTATCGGCGCACAAACCCAGGATTCGTCCATCCGAAATGGTCGCCCCAATGACCAGACCAGGACATATTTTTATCCCACTCAATTTGATGGAGTTTGTCGTAAAGCTCGGGATCGCTCCCTGGGGGCCGACGGAACCCTACGCTCCCTGCCGCACTGGTATGGCTTCGGTCAATCGTTCCGGCCACGCGGGTACCGGCGTCGAGGAAAAAGCGATCGTAGGTCGAGTAGTAGTTGAAGATGCCGTTTTGCGTGTGTTTCAACGCGGGGCCAAGGTCATAGTCCGGGCTCAGTGCCGCCGCGAGAAGGACGAGGCTGGTGACGCGCACATTGTCGGGTAGTTTTTCCGCAGCGAGGACGGCGATGCCCCCGCCTCCCGAATGGCCGATGATGTGAACGGGCCGGCCCGGATGCGCCCGCTTGTACGACACGACGCGATCGCGCAGCGCCTCGGCCATCTGCTGGTTGCGCTCAAGGTCGGCGATGTTGATCAGCATTCCGCCGGGGATGGTCGTGCCCCAGTCAAATATCTCAATCGAGGCCTTTACCCCGCCGTCCGCCAAACCGCGCGCCAAGTTGTAATTCCACCCGCTGGGCCCCTCGATGCCCGGCAGGACCAGCACGAGCCCCCGGGAAGCCCGCTCCGAGGTATTCAAATCCGCGACGCTGCATCCCGAAGCGACAAACGAGAAAAGGATGAAGACCGAAGCGCGAAGCGCGAAACCAGGAACGCCGCGAGTTCTGGTTGCGCGGGTTGCGGTTCGCGATCGATTATTTCTTTTCAAGCGACAGCCCTTTTTGGCGAACCCAGCTTCGCGAAGGAAAGATTCGTCATCAGGATCCAACCCATCGACGACTGACCGATGGCGACGACGATATAGACCCACGCCGGCAACCGAGCGAAACCGCCAAAGGAAATGAGGATCTGCAAAGTGGCCAGGCTCGCGAGCGTTCCCACGAAGGCCGCGGCGGCGCCCAGATGGACCCAGCTTGAGGCGCGGCGCTCACGCGTCATGGAAAACATCGACACCAGCGCCATGGTGCCGACGAATATCAGCCAGATCGTATGCGCGTGATACCGGGACATCCGCCAGGAGGCCAGCCACGCCTCCCACGAGCGATCCGCGTCACGCGGCCACACCCACACGAGCGCCGTCAAGCCGATTCCGAACCCAAACCACAGCGCCGAATTGACGAGGCTTCGAAAAGCCCCGTGATCCGACAGGAGATTGAAACCCGCCACGGCCAGAATGCCCGCGAGAACGGCCGTCAGGAACATCAGCGCCATCGGCGCCACTTCGCGGATCAACGCCTGCCGAACAGAGGCGTCCATTCTGAAACCACGCGGTTCGACCGTTGTGAGCGGCGCCGCCGGCACCGGCCATCGCCCGGTCTTGAGACCAGGATTGGCGACTCGCGGCGAGGTCGGGTCCACCGGGATACCCATATTCGCCAGCGGGTCGACGCGACTCTGCCCCGCGCCCGATGCGGCATCACTGATCGAGCGGACGAGCGACATGCTGCCCAGCGAATGATAGATCGCCATCCCCGAGATCATCCAGCTCAGGGCCATCGCCATCGACAACCCGCCGACGCCGGCCGCCAGGTGCAGCAGGATCATGGCCAGCAATGTCAACTCGGCGGCGACGATCCACCGCCAGAGATCGACGTTCGAATAGCTCAGAGACTCGACCGATATCATCTTGCCCGTGGTGGAGAGCTGCGGATAGTTGTGGACCTGCGAGTAGCCCTCGCGGACGCAATAGTAAGCCAGGGCCCCCAGAAGAAGCGCAATGAGAAAGTGGATCGGCCGCGTCCGCGACGACGACACGCCCAGCGCCGTCAGCACCAGCACCGTCGCCCACGTACACTCGCGGCCCCATTCCTTGAGTACTTTCATCACGCCCGGCCCGAGCCGCTCGGCGACCGGCGACCAGTCATACCAGCCATAGATGGTTCCAAACGCCGCCAGCAGCGTCAGCCCCAACCCCAGCACTCCGCGCGCGCTGATCCGTGTTCTGGACCATGCCTGAATCCAATATCCGAACAGGAGCGCCCCAATGGCCAGGATATAGCGCGCGAAGCCCGCTCCGAAATGAGCCGTCAGCCACCCCGATGCCCGATGATGAAGCAGGCGATCCGCCGCGTACGCCGTCACGGCAAACAGCGCCGACATCGCCACGACGGAGACCGCCCGCGAGGGGATGAACAGCAACCCGGCCGCGGCGAAGACCCCCGCGGCAATCCAACGATACATCTCGGTCGTGTACGTCGCCGGGAGCGCACCGACCAATCGAATCCACGTCTCATAGGGCATGGCGGCAAGGATGACGCCGATGGAGAGGATGAAAAACCCGACGATCTTTCTAAACGTGAAAGGCTGTGGAGGGACGACGATGAGCGAGGGACGCGTGCGCACCTCGGCGCCGCGCCCGCTCTGCGACAGCGAGTCGGATGGACGCGGCGCATAGGCCGGTACCTTCGACTCCGAAGGCAAATCGGCGACCCGCAGGATCGGCGGGCTGAAGTTCTTCGCTGGTAAGTCGGACATTTGTCGCCTTAATGACTCCCCGCCGCGCCGCCCTTGGCCACCGGTATAAAGGGTATACGGACTCCGTTAAAAACAATTTCAATATCGGTATCCCGGCAAACCCTCCCGATGGCCAAATGCCGCGATTATGGGCGGTGCTCCGCCGTTTTCAGCTTGGAGAACCGCTTTCCCCGGGCCAGTCGCGAGGCCCCAGGCTCGTCAGGCAGCCTTTGCCGGTCATCGGCCAGTCCCGCAGGTACTTTGCAATCGACTCCGGCGTCACCGCCTCGACCGCCGCGAGTCGTTCGCCGACGTCGCGCGGCCGCCCGAAATCGTCAATGTCATTGACGAGCTGCATGAGCCGGTAGTAAGGCGCCTCGGCCTCGGTCGTCAGGCCGGTGCGCGAACGGTTCTTGACCCGCTGCACCTCGTCCGGCGTCACGCCCTCTTTCGTAATCTTGTCGATCTCGCGGCGCATGGCGTCGAGGACTTCCTCAGTCCGCGGCGGTTCGCAGAACCCGAACACCACCATCATCGCCGCATCGCAATAATCCAGCCGCCCCGCCGAAACCTGCGGCGCGACGCCCGCCTGGATGATGTTCCAATAGAATCGCGAATTATGACCGCCGAGGATCGAAGCGAAGACGTCCGCCGCCTCGCGATCGGGATGCACCGCGGACGGTGCGTCGAACGAGAGCGCGATGGCCTGCTGACCGAAGCGCTCGTTGCGCCGCGCCGTCGTCATCGGGCGCAAACGCGGTGGCGCGACTCGGGCCGGTCGCGGTGATCGACCGACCCATCGTCCGCAGATCTTGTCGGCGTATCCAATGGCCTGTGCCGGATCGACATTACCGGCAATGATCAAGACCATGTTGGCCGGGTGATAGCGATCTTCAAAGTAACCGTGAAGCTGGTCGCGCGTCAGCGCCGTGATCGATTCGGTCGTCCCCAGGACCGGCCACGCCAGCGGATGCCCGGCATAGACGTCCTCATGCAGCAGGTCATAGACGCAGTGATCGATCTGATCGGCGGACATGGCGATCTCTTCGAGGATCACCTTCTTTTCCATCTCGAATTCTTCCGGCGGCATCATCGAGCCCATCATGTCGGCGAGCAGCTCAATCTGCCGCTCCAGGTCGTCCACGCGCACCCACCCGAAATAGACAGTCCGCTCCTTCGAGGTGTACGCGTTATAAGTACTCCCCATGTTGTCAAAGTCGACGGTGATCTCGCGCCACGTCCGCCGCGGTGTTCCTTTGAAGCACATGTGCTCGACGAAGTGCGAAACGCCCGCCAGCGCCGGAATCTCGTCGCGGGCCCCCGTCTGCACGAGGAACCCCGCCGCCGCGCTGTGAATGTGCGGCATCCGCTCGATGACGACGCGAAGGCCGTTGTCCAGCCGGTGCTCGAAAAATTCGCCCGTCTGCTTCATTTCGTTCTGACCACCTCCAACGGCCGGGGACCGAGCGCCAATACACACAACGGATCGCGCGGGTGCTCGGCCAGATAACGCTTCACGTCGGCGATCGTCACGGCCTGAAGCGCCGCGTTCTTCTCCGCCGGCGGCACGGGACGACCGTAATGAAACAAATCCCCGCCCAATTCGCCCACACGGGCCCGCGTAATGTCGCCGTGCGTCTGGGTCTTGGCGACGATTCCAACGCGGGCGCGATCCAACTCGTCCTGCGTCAGGTCCTCCGACAGCCGGTCCACTTCGCGGAGCAGCGTCGCCAGCGTCAGGTCGGACCGCGGCGGGGTCGTCGACGCGCCCATGAACACGCGCCCGGACCCGCGCGGATGTTCGTCCCACGCCCCCACCCAATACACCAGGCCCTGCTTCTCCCGCACCTCGGCGAACAGCCGCGAACTCATCCCGCCGCTAAGAATCGCCAGCGCCAGTCGCTCGACGGGATAGTCGCGATCGGATACGGCCGCGCCGGGCCAGCACATGAGCAGGTGTTCCTGTTCCAATTCCTTCGGATGGTGGGTAAACCCGGGACGAAACTCCGCCGCGAACGTGGTCCGGCCGTTCTCGCGATCGCCGAATCCCGTAAAAAGCTGGTCCACCCGCTCGGCGAATCGATCGACATCGACCGCTCCGCCCACGGCCACCTGCATCCGCGCTGCGGAAAAATACTTGCGCCAATACTCAACAATGGCCGCGCGATCAATCCGATCCAGCGACTCGCGGCTGCCCAGTTCGTGCCGCCCGAGCCGCTCGCCGAAGGCCGACGGCCCCATGATCTTCCGCGATAAGTCGCCGGGATCATCCTCCAATGCCGTCAGCTCCTGCCGGGCCAGGTCTACGGCCACCCGGCAATACTCGTCGGGAAACGTCGGCGCCCGCAGTATCTCCGCGTGCAGGGCGAGCGCCGTGTCGAGGTACTCCGGCAGACAGCTACAGCGAAACAGCATCGATTCGCGGCCGACTGCGGCCCCCGCCTGCGCCCCTAAAGCGTCAAACGCGTCCGTCACTTCCTGGGCGGTCTTGGTCTGCGTCCCCTTGGTGATCGCGTCCTCAACGACCCGCGCCAGACCACCCCGATCGTCCGGTTCATGGGCCATGCCCGCGAAGATGCGGATTTCATAGCCCGCCGTCCGCCGCCCCGGAATCTCCAGGGCCGCGAATTCGATCCCGCTGGGTAATGTCCGATGGTGATAGACCTCTTCCGCCGCCATGACGGCTTTATAGCTGCAATCGCGATGAGCCGCCACGGTTCGAGGCCCCGCCCTGAAACCCATCGCAGTTCGCAGCCCTCTGCCCTCGTGTTATGCTCCGCCTCGTCCAGATTTCCGAGGGTCTGCCTTCATGAATGCCCAGCCGGTCGCCCGTGCGTGGTTTATCCGTCGCCTTGTCGCCGTCGGTCTCCTCGTCGCCTTCGCGTTAATCTCCAGTAATCGGGTCTTTGTGAAGGAGCGGAAGCGCTATCGCAAGATGCCGACGACCGACGCCATCAGCCGCTACGATCGCCGGTTCGAACCGCTCCGGCCACATCTGCCGGCGCACGAGCCTGTCGGCTACGTCGGCTCGACCGGCACGCGTTGGCAGGACAATCTCGATCCCTTCTTCGCTACCCAATACGCCCTCGCGCCCGTTGTCCTGACCCGCCGGACCGATCGACCGCTCGTCGTGGGCAACTTCAACCTCGCGGATCCCGCGCAGAAGCCGCCGGGTGATCCAAAGCTCCAACTCATCGAGGATTTCGGCGACGGCGTGACGCTGTTTCGCCGCGCGCCGAAATGATCTTTGCCCTCGTCATCTCGCTCGCCGCTCCGATCCTCGCGGCGTATGCGCTCGTCCGAGCCGTTGGTCCGCCGGACTCGCATCACCGAGCGAATCTTGCCATGCGGTGGCCACTTGCCGTCGGATTGGGGTTGGGGCTTGCGTCGAGCAGCTACTTCCTGTGGCGAGTATTCTTCGGCGACACTGGCGGGACCTACCAAATTACCGAATCCGCAATCTACCTCATCGCGGCTGGCGTACTGTGGTGCAAGAAGGGGCCACGTATGGTCGCCGACGAGCCTCCATCGCTCGCGGCGTCCCTTGTCCTTCGCCGCATCGTTCAAATCTCCTGCCTCCTCGGCATCCCCGTCTGCGTCGCGGCCCTCATCATCATGTTGCTCGCCGCTCCCCACGGCGAATGGGACGGCTGGGCCATCTGGAACATGCGCGCACGCTTCCTCTTCCGCGGCGGCGAACACTGGCGCGACGCCTTTGACCCGCGGCTCAGTTGGTCGCACCCCGACTACCCGCTCCTCCTGCCCGGCGCGATCGCCCGAAGCTGGGCCTACGTCGGCCGCGAATCGACCGTCGTGCCCGCGACCATCGCCATCCTCTTTGCCCTTGCCACGGCCGGTCTTGTCGCCGGCGTCATCGCCAAACTTCGGGGAGCGACGACGGGATTGCTCGCCGGACTGGTATTGCTCAGCACCGACTACTACCTGCGCCACGGCGCCTATCAGTACGCCGATACGCCGCTGTCGTTTTTCATTCTGGCTACGCTCGCCCTGACATTCCTCCACGCGCGACGACCCGATCAGGAGCCCGGTCTCCTGGCATTGGCGGGCCTTTGCGCCGCGTGCGCCGCCTGGACGAAGAATGAAGGACTTCTATTCCTGCTTTGTTGGGTCGTCGCTCTGTGGCTGGCCCGAATCCTGCCCGGCCCGCGCGGTTCGCGCGGTCGGCTGCTGCTGGCATGGATAGCGGGACTGGTGCCGATCGCCGCCATCATTATCTATTTCAAAGTCACGCTCGCCCCCGACAACGACCTGGCGGCCGCCTTCTCCGCACAAAAGATGCTCGCCTACCTTGCCGATCCCGCCCGCTACACAACGATCGCCCGCTTCTTCGGCAAGGCCCTCCTCGAATTCGGCAAATCCGTCGGGCCGCTCCTGGCGATCTACTGGCTTCTTGTCGGTCGCTCGCACCAACCCTCCGACCGCCGAGGATTGACCTGCTGCCTCGTCGTCGTCGGCCTGATGAGTGCGGGCTATTTCTCCATCTACCTTCTGACGCCCCTCGACCTTGTCTGGCACCTCAAGACCTCCGGCCACCGGCTGATTCTCCAGCTCTTTCCTGCCGCGCTGCTCCTGGTCTTCACGTCGGCGGCCGGTTTGGACTCGCCGGGAGGGCCCGCGAAGTAGGTACCTGTTCGTAGGCTTTGTTCGATTACTACTCACCTTGTAGGAAACCCGCCGAACCCCTACAGTAGGTTCGTCTTAACGTCTAACCCGCCGGCGTCCGCCCTGTTCGGTCGCCCAACGTTTTCAAGACATGGGAGGAAAAATCATGCCGTTCTTGAAAAGCAATCGCAACTTTTCACTTGGCCTGGCCATCGCTGTCATCGTGACGGCTCGGTTCGCACTCCTGGCCCACGCCGGGGGCGTAGGGAACCCGCAGATTTTCCTGGAGAAGGTGGGCGAACCCAGTCCGTCCTGTGACGGAAACGTGGTCAACTACACCTACTTCGTGAGCAACACCGGCGACGTGCCGCTCGCGAATGTCGTCGTAGTCGATGACAACGGCACGCCGGGCGCCAACCCTCCCGAAAGCGATGATGATTTCAGCCCAACCTTTGACGGCGGCGACGATGATTTCAACGGGTTGCTCGACCTCAACGAAGGCTGGGTCTATTCCCATTCGACCACGTTGCCGATCGGGACTCATACCAACAACGCCGAGGCCAGCGGCACCTTCGACACGACGACAGTGATGTCCCAGGATGACGAAACGATCGTCGTTTTTGGGAATCCCAGCTGCGCGATCACCGCCGAGGCGCCCTGCCCCGGCTCGACCGGCAATACCGCGTGTGTCCCCAATGCCGGAGACGGAGCTTTCTACGATTGGTCCATCACTGGCGGGATGATCACGTCCGGCTCCTTTACCAATCCGTGCATCACCTACGACGCCGACGCCGGCGGGACGGTCCACCTGGAGATTACCGTGACGTCGGGCGACGGCTGCTCGTGCACGACGAGCGTCGACCTGAGCCGCGATTGCGGCGGCGGCGGGACGCAGGGCTGCGGGACGGGTTTCTGGAAGAACCACACCCAATTCTGGGACGCCGGCTGCCCGAACGAAGACCCGGCCGAGGACGCCACGACGACGGTGCAGACGTGCGACCTGTTCAACGCGACCTTCGGCGTCACTTCTGCCCAATCCGGGATGCCCGACACGGCGACGCTGCTCGACGCCATAAAAGTCGGCAAAGGCGATCCGCACAATCCGTGCAACCGCTTCACCCTGGCGCGGCATGTCACGGCGGCCCTGGTCAACGCCGACGCCGTCGACGCGCCCCACACCACGACCGGGCTGATCGGCCTCTACCAGGACGCGGTCGGCGCGGTCGCCGGCGATGAGACGGTCTGCAGCCTCCTGCAGCAGCTTACGACGGATGCGCCGGACCTCGAATGCCCCTGCAACGACGGCGGCTGCGCGGAGGAAAACGGCGACGTTGCGGCCGCCAATCTCATCAACGGATCGAACAATACGATGTGCGGCCTGGGCGTGGGAATGATGATGCCGCTGGGTGCAGTGGGGTGGGTGATGTCGCGGTATCGGTGGAAACGGAACAGTTGAATATTTGAGCAGATAGTCGCTCAATTCGCGACTACGGGTTCCATCGGAAGAACCCACTCGACCAGCGCATCCGGCGATTGCTCCGGTGGCCGTAATCCGGCGGACATCTGTAGATCGGACCAGCGCAGGCGGCCGTGGACACCCCACGGGAGCAATTGCACCCGGTTCGCCGTCGGTTCGACGCGGATTTCAAAAAAACTCTGAAAAAACGGCGCGACGTTGTAGTCGAATGCGGCGGACAACCACTCCGGCGACGAGGGCCATGCGCGGAGGTGTTTCGTCCACCACCACATCGGCTTTTTCCAGGAGGCGTTGTTTGCCTCGATCTTGGCGATCAAGGGCGCGGCGGCGGGATAGAAAGCCCAGTCACGGGTTGGAAACTTCTCGAGCGGGGCGAACTGCGCTCCCATCGTGAGAAACGCGCCGCCGCCTCCGTTGACAAAGTGGTACATCAGCGCGCTGGGGTCCGCCGTCTCGCCATAGTACTCCAGGTCATGCGTATCTCCCGCCATCACCACACGGACCTCATGCTCGCGGAGGAGTTGATGCAACGCGGCGAAGTCGGCGTTTGCCCCCGCACGGTATTCGCCGCAGGCGAAGAGCGGATGGCCGAGTATCGCCATCTTGAACTTTCCCCGCGCTGACGCCAGTGCCGCTTTGAGCCACGCCAGTTGCGCCTCGTCAAGCCGCATGCGCACGCCAGTGTCTACCGCAAACAGGGCGAATCGGTCGGTCTGAAACTGAAAAAACGGGCCCTGCTGAAAACCGGTCGGGACCCGGTACTCCTGCCGCAGCCGAGCGGCCTGGGCGATGAGCGTCTCGATGTGACGGTCGGTTGTCTTGGTGATTCTGAAGTCGGCGGCAACCCTCGCGCGCATCGTCGTCCGGGTGGCGTCCGGTTCAAAAAACGTCGCCGCGAAACCTTCGAGGGCGTCGTACCAATCGTGATTACCGGGGATCGCATAGACCGGCTTGTCCACTCCCTTGAAGGGAAGCCAGAATCTCGCCTCGTAATCCTTCATCTCGCCGGACGGATAGACCACATCGGACGACAAGACGACGAAGCGCACCTCCGGCTGGAGAGCGGCCAGGATGAGTTGGTCGCGGAGTACATGCTGGGACGCGTCCCCCTCGCCCGTGTCGCCAATCACGAGGAACGAAAAGTCGGCGGCGCTGGAATTTCCCGGCGGACTAACCGCAAACGTCGGCGCGGGGCGGCCTGCGGCCGTTTCGCGGGCTTCGACGGCATGAATCATCGCTTTGCGCCAGGTGTCGGTACGGGCTTCCGCCCAGGAATCCCAGATCCCGGAGGCGTAATTCTCGGTGTCAAAATACCAGCTCATTCCCCAGACCGGCGTGGTCGCGGCGAGGATGGCCGCGACCGGGAGTCCGATCTGCAGTCCGCGCCCCAGCGCCGATCGCAGCGTATAACTGGCCTGCCGCACGCGAATGGCGAAGCGCAGACGATGCGTAAGCCAGATCCGCATCAGCCGCCGCATCCACGAGTTGCGGTCATTCGCCCCGCCGGATAGACACCATCGCCACGCTTGGCGTTCCACCGGCCGCGTCAGATGGCGGACTGCCAGGTGAGTCGGGATCACGATAAACAGCCCCATCCCCAGCGCGACCGACAAATCCCCCACTACGGCGAAACCGGGCGCGAGAATGCCAACCGCGGTCCCGTCAAAGCCCATCCGCCCCAGGTGAATCGCGAATAACGTCAGCACAAACGTCAGAATCCAGTACCGGTCGACCGGTTTGCGCGCGCTCTCCTCCGACGCCAATCGGTCGCAGATCGCCCGCACTTCCGGTTGTGCCTCCAATCCCAGGAGGCGCATGGCGCGTTCGCCGGCATCGTCGGCCTGGAGAATTGAGGCTCGAAAAATATTCGCGGCGGTATGGCCACAGCGCAGAGCCACCGCGATTGCCATTGCCCACAACGGACGATGACGCCCCACCAGCAGAACGAGGAGAACGAGTACAAAATAGCCCAGCGCGGCCGCGGAGGAGGAGCCGACGGGTTCTCGTGTTCGTCTGGCACGAAAGGCCTCTACTGCGTAACGGACTCCATCCACGGCAAACCAGCCGGCGACCAAGTACTTGAGTGCGCCGCCGACCAGCATCGGGGCATTCATGAGCAGGATGGCCAACGCCAGCGAAATGAGGCCGCCGAACCAGGCGCTGCGTTGTTCCGCGGCGTCGGCCCGGCGAAAACCATGGAACAATTCGATGCCGGAAATGGCAAGCAGCGTAAGTCCCAGGCGTCGTTCCGGCGCCAGCTCCGGCCAGAGTGGCACGAAGAGTGCGAGAACTCCCACTCCCAGCACGACCGCACCGGCGAGTCGCTGCTGACGTCGCGAATCCGGTTGTATGGCCGTCACGCGACCCAGGACAATTCTGGATGCAATCCGTTGCTGCGAACCGACCTTCGAATCGGTGCCGGGTGTTTGGCTGTTGTCCATGGATCGCTCCAAGAGAGAGCCGGATCAGGAACTCTCGGCACTGGATCGTGCCCCGAACACCTTGTTGACGACGGCGAAGAAAAAACCTGTCGAAAGCCCGCACATGAGGATGCCGGTCAATCCTTCCACCGGTCCGAGCAGTCGCCATTCCTTCGGTAAGACGAGGTCGCCGTAACCCACAGTGGCATAGGTGACACCGGAGAAATAAAACGACGACTCCGCATCCGGCATGCACTTCTGCCACCAGTAGAATAGCGCCCAGACTCCGATCTCGGTGAGGTGCAGAAAGATGAGCCACGCCGCGACATGTACCAGCAGCCACGTTACCGGCCAGAATCGCGTATCCGGCCGCCCCGGCGCCCTTAGCGTGCGCCGCAGCAAAACCGCCAGCCCCGTAGCATGAATCATCACCGTGAGTGCGAGCAAACACCAGGCGACCAGGAGCGTCGAGAGCATCGTCGCCATTATAACTGACAACGATCGCGCCGATGTTCCGTGGCGGGCCTACGCTGCTGGAACGATCATCATAATGAATCAGTTACGCCGACCTGACGCCTCGGTATCAATCCGATCACTGGATCTCGGTGTCGTCGCCCGGTCCGCCGTCAAGGATGTCAATACCCAGCCCGCCGATCAACACATCGTCGCCGTCGCCGCCCAAGAGGGTATCGTTGCCGTCACCTCCTACGAGCACGTCGTTGTTGGCACCGCCGTCGGCCGTGAGCTGGATCGCCCCGACCTCCAGGCCTGAGGCCTCCACCACATCGTCGCCGCCCAGCGCGTTGATGGTCACCCGGTCATTGGCGGATTCGGCGCCGGTGATATTCACCTGGGCGGCCAGGCCGAGGACCGACGTGCCGCTGGCGTCTCCGACCACCAGGATCACGTCGTCGCCGGCGGTGCCGCTGACAATGATGGAATCCGCCGCGCCGTCGCCGACGCCGCTCCCCGGGGTGGATTCGAGACTAAGATTGATCTCGGTCGCGTCCGTGCCCGTCAGGTTGTTGACAGTGATGGTGTCCGTTCCGCCTCGCGCGGTGAAGTCGATGCTCTCGACATCGTTGAGGTCCATGGTCACGTTGGCGATGTCGCGGGTGAAGAGCACCCGGCCGCCATTGGCGGAGATGCTGATCTGCTCGGCGACGTTGGCGCCGTTGAAGAGCATCGTGTCGAAGCCGTCCTGGCCCTCCAGCGTATCGTTATCGTCGCCGGGGTTCCAGACAAAGGTGTCGTTTCCGGCGCCCATGAAGGCCGTGTCGTTTCCGTCGCCGCCATTAAACAGGTCGTCGCCCGCGCTGCCGATCAGGGTGTCTGCGCCGAGGCCGCCGTTCATCGTCAGTTGGATCACGCCGGCCGACAGCGTCGAGGCGCCCACGGTGTCATCGCCGCCCAGGGCGTTGAGCGTTAGCCGGTCGTTGGCCCCCTCCGGAACGAAAATGTTGACCTGGGCCTGAAGCTCGACAACACTGACCCCGAAGGAGACGCCCGCGACGCCGAAAGAATCGGGTCCGTTCGTGCCGTTGACCGTGACCGTGTCGACCGCGCCGTCGCCGACGCCGCTGCCCGCGGCGGACTCGAGGTTGAGATGAACCTGGGTCATGTCGGTACCGGTCAGGTCGCCGACGACGATGTCGTCCGCACCGCCCAGGGCGCGGAAGTCAATGGTCTCCACGTCATCAAGGTCCATAGTCACATTAGCCACGTCGCGGAAGAAAATGACCCGCCCCCCATTGGGAGAGACATCGATGTTCTCCGCGGCGGCCGAGCCCAAAAAGAGCAGGGTATCGGCGCCGTCCTGTCCTTCGAGCGTATCGCTTCCGTCCCCGGGGTTCCACTGGAATGTGTCGTCGCCGGCGCCCATGAAGGCGACGTCAGCGCCGTTGTCGCCGAAGATAAAGTCGTCTCCGTCGCCGCCCAGCAAGATGTCGTCGCCCTGCGAGCCGAGGATCTCGTCATTGCCAGCACCACCATCGAGTGTCAGTTTGATCACGCCGGCCGGCAGCGTAGTCGCCGTCATGAGATCGACGCCGACGCCGTCCAGGGCGTTAACGATGAGCGAATCACTGGCGCCCTCGGAGTTGGTGATGTTGACCTGGGCCTGCAGACCGACCACGGAGACCGAAGTACCCGCGCCGAAGACATCAATGATGTCCTGAATGTCGTTGGTTCCGTTAATCGTGATCGAATCCGCCGCGCCGTCGCCGGTGACGCCGCCGATGGTTCCGGCGAGATCGACGTTCACCTGGGTCACGTCCGTGCCGGTCAAGTCGTTCACCGTGGCGGTGTCGGCCCCGCCGAGTGACCGGAGGTCCACCTGCTCCACGTCGTCAACGTCCATGACGATGTTGCCGAGGTTGCGGGTGAAGCGGAGGCGCTGCCTGTTGGCCGAGAATTCGAAGATCTCAGCGCCGGCCGATCCGTTAAAGAGCATGATGTCATGGTCCGCCCCGCCTTCGACGGTGTCGCTGCCGTCGCCGGGGTCCCACTGGAATACGTCGTCGCCGGCGCCCAGGAACGCGGTGTCGCTACCCTGCTGGCCGTCGATGAAGTCGTGTCCGTCGCCGCCCAGCAGCGTGTCAACGCCATTGCTACCCAGCAGGGTGTCGTTCCCAGCCCCGCCGTCCGCTGTGATCTGAATCAGGGCAGCCAGGTCCCCCGTCGTGCTGAAGGAATCGTTGCCGCCGTTGGCGTTGAGCACGAGCTCCTCGCAGGTGCCGATGTCGAGGCTGAAAGGCGCGGGATTGAGGCGGTCGAAGCGGACACGCGCGCCGTTGGCCGTCACCGTGAACACTTCGTCGCCGTTGCCGCCGTTGACTTCGACGGTGTCGTCACCGCTGCCGCCCTCGTTGAGGTCGGTGTCATCGCCCGGGTTCCAGATCAGGCGGTCGTCGCCCCCTTCACCGAAGGCCTGGTCATCCGCGTCGCCGCCGGTCAGCGTGTCGTCGCCGGCGCCACCGAAGGCGAAGTCAAAGCCTCCCTTCGCCAGTAGCGTATCGCTGTCGATGCCACCGAAAACCAGGTCAGCGCCAGAGCCGCTGGCGAGCGTATCCATGCCGGCACCGCCATAGAGCGCGGCTGCAGGCAAGGCGCCGTTCGATTCGTTGAGCGAGATCGTGTCATCGCCGCCCCGGCCAAACACCCGGATCAGCGAGGTATTTGCGACGGTGGCCCCGGGGATCGGCACGCCGTCGGCCAGGATATTCCCGCCAGGATCGCGACTGATTGTGATCGTGTTGGCCGAATCGTCGCCGAAGACGGATACTATGCCGCTGGAAAAGTTGTTCCCTCCCCCAAAGAGGAGGTTTTCGCCGAGGCCGCCGTCGAGACCGTCGGACCCGGCGCCGCCGAACATAACGTCGTCGTTGTCCCCGCCGATCATGCTGTCGTTTCCAAGACTACCGTGCAGGATGTCATCGCCTGCGCCACCGTCCAGGGTGAACGTCGGGCCGCCGGCGCCGACCGCGGAAGCGTCGATCACGTCGTGACCGTCCGCGCCAAGGATGTTGACGCTGTCTGTCAAAATATCGAAATGGTCGATGACCACATTAGCGGCCAGACCGCTCACGTGCAGTTGGCCGCCGGTGAGCGTCGCGATGAGGATATCGTCGCCGCTCGTGCCGTTAACGATGACCGTGTCCGCGACGCCGTCGCTGAAAGCGCCGCCTAGGATGCCGGCCAGGTCGATGTTGTCGCCGTCGCCACCGTTGATCGTATCGCTATCGTCCTCGCCGTTCAGCGCATCGGCGCCGGCGTTACCCGTTAACACGTCGTCGCCGGGCCCGCCGTTGAGCGTCTCCGGCCCACTGCCCCCGGTCAACGCGTCATTCCCATCTTCACCATTGAACGTCGTCACCTCGGTGTCGGTGAAGATGCCGTTGACCTCGTCGATCCGGATCATGTCATCGCCGCCGCCGGCATTAACCACGATGTGGTCGAACTTCACGCGGTCAAAGCTGAAATCGGCGGTGCCGTCATCGCCGTCGTCCAGTTCCAGGATCGTGGAGTCGCCGGCCCTCAGCCGCAGCGCCAGCTTTGTTCCTTTGTTGTTGCCTGTGGCGGTCAACGTCCCGCCGGCAATGTTCGAAGTGTACGCCGAGGAAAGCGTTGGCCCGGACGGTGGAGAAGGCGGCGGAATATCCGGTACTTCCTGTGGCGGTGGAGGCGTCATGTTATCGACAGGTGGCGTTTCGCAGCTCACCCCTGTGAGGAGAAGTGCGCAAACCAGAACCACCCGCGCTAATCGAGAATTCGCAGCTTCCGAAATGAACGAAAGGGACATTGTGCTTCTCCTCCGCGGCGTTTTCGCAGCTCCCTTCTGAAATGCGAGTAAAACCAGCCGGCATTATTATAATACAAGCCTCGTCCGCATTCTCGTCACTGAGGCAAGGCCGGAGGGGTGAAAAAGAGGGGCCGAAGACTTACCGGAATGGTGCGGAAAAGCGAAGGGGGCGGTGTTCCCCGTGTCGATGGCATTGCGCCGTGACGCGAACAGGCGGCAGTGGCCCGTCGTCATTGCTTTGGCCTTTGGCTCGTAATGATATTGCCCTCCTCGTCAATCGTAATCCAGGGCGTGGGCCGTAGCGGTATGGGAAGATGGTACCGCGTATGCCGCTTTTCCCCGGTGCGGGCAAGGGCCCCGCGTTCAACCATTTCGCCGAGGTCGCGCGTGGCTGTCGCCGGTGATGCCTTCGCGATCTTCGCGTAGTTGCCCGCGCTGAGTCCGCCCTTGAAGCCTTCCGGACCCTCCCGCAATACGCGCAGCAAGACCTCGAGTTGACGTGTGTTCAATTCATGGCGGAAGCGATCGAGCAGTTTGGCTTTGTCGAGCACGAACTCCACCTGGGCAAGCGTGCGTTGCTGCGCTTCCAGGCTGATACCGGCAAACCACGCCAGCCAGGCGGTAATTTCGTTGTTCTTGTTCGCCGCTTCCAGCGCCGCGTAATACGCTTTGCGATGAGCCAGCATGGTTGCGGCAATGGCAGTGAGCGATGGCTGTCCCAGCCCTTGCGCCAATACCTTTTCCGCGACGGTCCGGCCGATGCGCCCGTTTCCGTCTTCAAACGGATGAATGCTCTCGAAGTAGAGGTGTGCAATGCCGGCGCGCGTCAGGACCGGCAGGGGCTTTCCTCCATTCGGAGCCGTTTCGTTGAACCAGGCCAGGTACCGGCCCATTTCCTTCGGAACCTTGCCCGACGGCGGGGCCTCGAAATGGATGTCGGGATCATAGACGGCGCCCGATACGACTTGCATCGGCTCCGTGTGCGTTCGGTAGCGGCCGATGTCATGAAGATCGGTACGCCCCTTTGTGACCATCCGATGCCAGGAAAACAGCACTCGCTCATCGAGCGCCTTCGCATAGTTGCGGTACAGGTCCACCATCACCTCGCTGATGCCCTGCTCGGCGGGTGGAACCCGGCGTTGATCGGTCGCCAGGCCCAACTGACGGCGGATCGAGGATTGCACACTGTCGCGATTGAGAAGCTCGCCCTCGATTTCGGAGGTCGTGACCGCTTCGTTGCTCATCGCTTCCACCGCAATTTGGTCATGATCCTCTGAGGACAGGTGTTTCACCGTGCCGAGAAACTGGCCGCCGCAAAGGAGAAAACGTTCCTCCGCCTTGATCAGGCGCGATTCGTCCCAGGTAAACTCAGGCCAATCCGGTTGTTGCCAGTTCCAGCGCATGAGCGATAGGGCTCCCTTCTATCGCTCATAATAGCTTATTTTCTGATTTATAGCAAGCTCCGCTATCGCTCATCAACGTGAAGCCCGGCAAGCCGAATACGCAGCTTTCTCAAAAGTGCAACCGGAAGACCGCCCGGATCGTCCGCACAATCAGCGTTTCTTCGCTGGCCGGAACCTGTCAAAGGTGGGCGTAGCAATCGCCCGCTCTGCCAGGGGCGCCGGCGGCGACGACGGCTCAGCGGGAGACTCGCCCTCCCGAGTTAATGCGCCGGGCGGGGCCCGAGGGCCGCGGTGGCGGTGTCGAGCCAGTGGGTGGCCTGACGGATGTGGTCGGGGTTGGTCATGCGGGCGAGGGCGTCGCGGAGGTGCTTTTGCGCCGATTCGGGCTGCGCCAAATACTTGGCGTAGATGATGCCCAGCACGAGCTTGACCTCTTCTTTTTCCGCGTCAGTCGGGTAGGCGGTCAGATATTTTTCATACGCCGAGGCGGCCTGCGGATAGCGGCCCATGGTCATGAGCTGGTTGGCGACTTCGAGCATCTGCGTGCGCGGCAGACACTGCGACGGGTCGCGGGTGACGAGCGTTTGGTACGCCTCAGCGGCGGCGGGGTAGTCGTGCGCATCGAGCCGGTCGGCGATCTCGCCGCGGATGCGGACGATTTCGGCCTCTTCGGGACTCAGCGGCTGCTCGACGATCTCGCCGGTGGCGGTGATCGGCCGGGCGACGCGACCGAAGGCGGCGCGGGCCTGGGCGTTGGGATCGGCCATCATGACGCGATACTGCTGGCGCTGGCGATAGCGTTTGACGAGGGCGATGATGTCGTACTGGTCGCGCGGCAGGGCGTGGATAAGGAGCATGAAGGAGCACCACAGAAAGCCAAAGAGGTATCCGGCGATGTGGGCGGAATAGGCGACCTGGGTGAAGCCGGCGTCACCGGCGAGGTTGGGGGAGATGATGTTGTCCCAGAGGATGATCTTCACGACGATGAGAAGGAGGGCCTGGACCTGGATGGTCCCAATGTAGAGCCATAGCCAGTAGACGACGGTGACGGCACTGCGCGGGAAGAGGACGAGGAAGGCGGTGGTGACACCGGCAATGGCGCCGCTGGCGCCGAGGCAGGGATACTCGCTGGTGGACGCGAAGCCGACTCCGGCGAAGACGCCGCAGGCGAGGTAGAACATGAGATAGGCGAGATGGCCCATCTTGGAATTCACGCCGTTGCCGAACACCCAGAGAAAGAGCATGTTGCCGGCGATGTGCCAGAAGTCGCCGTGGAGAAATTGGTATGTGAAGAACTGGTAGAGTTCGAGGTTCTGGGGGTCGATCACGAGCCGATCTTTGAGGCTGGCCTCGGTGTTAATGCCAAAGCGCGGGGCCAGGAGATCGATGACGAGATAGACCAGGACGTTGACGGCGATGATCGCGTGGTTGACCCGCGGGATGCGGCGGATGGGCGAATCGGTGCGAATCGGGATCAGGAGCAAGGGGGGCGATCCATGTGTTCTTTGGTTTCGGGTGAGTCGCCTGGGCGACCATAACCCTTGCCGGCCGTCCGGTGACCGGCGTATCCCCGATTCTAGGGGCGTCCGGCGGGGACAGCCAACGGCGGGATTCCAAGCCAGGGGCGCCCTTGCCAGGAATCGGCCTTTGCCCGATACTTGTTGGGCTTTTCACGAGGAATAAATCATCGCCCAGCGAAGGGCAGGAGCGCTCGATCATGTACGCGATCATCGAAGACGGGGGAAAGCAATACCGGGTTCAAAAGGACGACACGCTTTACGTCGAGCAGCGCAAGCTGGCCACGACGGCCAAGAAGATCGAGTTCGACAAGGTGTTGATGCTCGGCGACGGGGCCAAGAGCAAGGTCGGGACGCCGTATGTGACCGGCGCGAAGGTCACGGCCAGCCTGGTGGGCCGACAAAAGGGCCCGAAGCTGGAGATCGTGAAGTTTCGGCGGCGCAAGGGCTACAAGCTGCACAAGGGCCATCGGCAGAACTACCTCCAGGTTACCATTGACAGCATCAGCGGGTGACGGCCGACAAGTCTTGCCGATGTGGATCCGCGCTCGTAACTGGGGTTCGTTGTTGACCATGGTGATGCTGGTGGCGGTCTCGGCGGTTTGGGGCGAACCGGTCCCGCCTTCCGAGAAATCCCCGGCCTACACGTTTCATTTCAAGCTGAAACCAGGGAAAGACCTCTTTTACATCATCGAGAACCAGTATCGCGACAGTGGCGGCGTGCCTCCGCTGCTGGCCTATTCGACGTGGGCGAAAGACAAGAAGACGATCACCCAGCAGGTCCTGCCTGCGTCAGTGCGCCAGCCGACGACGGCGAGCGTGTCCCAGCCGAGCGGGGCCTACGTGACGTGGCGCTGCGATCGATACGAAGCGTCCGAACAAGGCCATAAGGACAAGGTGACGTACGATTCGCTCCGTGACTCCTATCCGCCGCCGTCGCTGATGGACCTGGGGGGGATCGCCGGATCGAAGGCCACTTTTATTCTCGATCCTGCGACGGGTCGGGCCTCCGACATCAGCCTCATCCTCACCACCAACCAGGGGCAAGCGACGCGCCGCAGCCTCTCCAGGACGGCCGACAAGTGTGCATGGAATCAGAAATCGATGGCTCAACTACTCGATGATATGGGCCCTTTCTACTTACCAAAGGGGCCCGTACACGTAGGCGACACCTGGTCGCGATCGTTTTCCGAGGTGATGAAGACCTTCGGCACGGTCACGACGCAGCTTCAATGCACGTTGCGGTCGGTGCGGGTGGTCGAGGGCCGTGAGGTGGCCACCATCGAGATGGCGGGGGAGGTGTCGCTGAAGCCGGAATCCAAGCCGGGTCCCACGACGTCGCATCCGACCACGGCTTCGGCCCCGGCCGCCAACAAGCCGAAGGACTTTCGCATCGACCGCGCCGCTTGTAACGGGAGCGTCGAGTTCGACCTGACGCGCGGCGAGCTGGTGCAGTTGAGTCTTCGGCGGGACTTGTCGTTTGTCGCGGATGTTTCCACGCCGAACTCCGACCCGATGCAGCTCAAGTCGGGCACGGAGCATATTTTGCGGGTCAAGACCAGTCAGACCGCCCCGCCCCGGCCCATCATCGTCGGCGGCCCCAAACCGCCCTATGTACCGCCGGAACTGCCGGAACGACCCGGTCGTCTGATCGGCCGTCCGATGGGGCCGCGCGGCCAGCCCATCACGACCCGACCGGTTTCGCGTCCGGGGGCGACGACGCGGCCGGTTTATCCCCCGGGGGCTTCGACAAGGCCCGCAGGGAACTCACGACGGGTCGTGAGTCCACGCACACCCACGTCGCGACCGGCGCGCTGGCCTCGCCCGCCGACCACGCAGCCGGCCACTCCCCGCCCACCCGGTTCTTGACACGATCCAGGCGGTATCGTAAGACACAAGGGTAAGTGAGCGGGCATGCCTCCGCCCCACGCCCAAGGCGCCAACGACCGGGACGCGAGCCATGTCCTACCCGGTAATCCAAAGGTATCCGTCGGAATTTCCAGGGATGGCATATTCAGATTAAGGAGCAAGTACATGCGACGCGCGAGTTTTTTGTTGACGGTGGTTCTCGGAGCGGTGTTGACGGGTTGCGGACCGAAATCGCGAACGGCCAGCATCAGTTTCAATCGGATGATTGAGCCGAAGGCGACGCTTAGCGAACAATATATGGAAATCGCGGTGATGAACGCCCAGATGGGCGGAGACACCGGCGATTTCGACCAGGACAAGTGGTCGCGGATGACGGCGGACATGATGCAGTTCTATCTGGAACAGGCCGCCGAGAAACACAACATCCCGATCAAGCTGGTGGATCGCGAGCATTTGAAGATGACGATGGGGGAGAAGGATCTGGCGGCGGCGGGGATCACGGACAGCGGCGACAACGCGGCCGCGGCGCAGGTCAAGGGGGCCAAGGCGATCCTGACGAGCAAAGTGACGATCAAGATCGACAAGCAAGTCGGTAAGAAGCGGTCGATCGACGCGATGTCGGTGGTCGCCGGCGCATGGGGTGGGGGGGGAAGCGTCGATACCGAGGAGGTGGACGAAGAGGCCCGCAACATCACGGTTCAATCCCAGTTTCAATTGAAAGACAGTGCGACGAACGACATCGTCATTTCACACAACGCGATGCCGACTCAGGATTTCAGCAAGACCAAGGCCAGCCCGTTCTTCGGATCGAGCAAGACCGAAGCGGACATGACGCCGCGCGACCAGGTCATCGCGGGAATGATCGAAAGCCAGGCGAAGGAATTTTTGGCCAAATTCGTGCCGGTCGAGGTTCAGTCGAGCGTAACGGTCGAGAGCGGTAAGAACGAGAAATGCATCGCCGCGGTGAACTGCATCAACGCGGAGGACTACGATTCGGCCCTGTCCAATTTCAAGCAGGCGATCAGTGAGAACCCCGACGATCACCGCGCGCTGTTCGGGGCGGGCGCGTGCTGCGAGAAGCTCGGCCGAACGGATGATGCCCGCAAGTATTACAAGCAGGCCCTGTCGCTGGACAATGAAGAGCCTCAGTACAAGGCCGCCGTCGAGCGGATGAACAAGATGGGATAATGCGGCGACGCGGGCACCGTGATTGACGGGCCGCAACGCCGATTACAAGAAGGAGCCGATCATGAAAAGTCTGTTGAGAACGCCGATTTGTCTGGCGGTCGCGATGTTGTTGCCTGTCCCCCAGGGGGCCTATGCGCAGGACGCGCAAAAGGACGCCCAGAACAAGCTGCTGGCCAAGCGCGCCGCCGAGGCGGACGGCTATCGCAAGCTGGGCGAGACGATTCAGGGATTGCAGATCACCTCCGACACCCACGTGCGGGACTTCGTCGCCGAGTCGGACGAGATTCGTGCGGAGTTCGACAACTTCGTCCGCGGCGTGCGCTTCGGCAAGCCCAAGTGGGACGCCGAAGGGACCTGCGCCATTGAGGCCGAGGTAACAGTGGCGAATGTCATCACGGAACTCAAATCGATTCACGAGCGCCATTACAAGGGCGACAAGCTCAAGGCGATGGACTTTGAGAAGATCACGCAGCATGTGCAGAAAAGCGTCATCAAGGCCGTGGGCATGGGCGTGCCGCGACCGGACCTTCCTCCGGACGTACCGGGCGGGGAGATCCCGATGCCGGCCGGCGTGAGCGCCGCGCCGCCGCCCGTTCCTCCAATGTGGCTGGCCGTTCCGCCGCAGGAGCGGCTCATGGCGACGCGTGCCGCGGAGATCGACGCCAAGCGCAAGCTGCTGGAGCGGATCAAGGGGCTGCGCATCACCAGCGACACCATCGTTCGCGACTTTGTCGCCGAGTCCGACGTGATTGACACCGAGGCCCGCGGGACCCTGACGGGCGCGCAGATCGTCGGAAAGCCCTACTTTCACCACGACGAGTTGATCGTCGAAGTGACCGTAGAGATTCCGGTCGAGTCGGTCATTACCACGATCAAGACGCTGCACAAGCGGCACTACAAGGGCGACAGCGTGAAGGGGATGGACATCGAGAACGTGACCCAGCACATCAAGAGCCAGACCTTTGACGCGGTGGGGATGGGCGTTCCCCGTCCGCAGGCGATCCAGGCGGCGGCGGTCAAGATGAACGAGGAAATCCCCGATTGGACCGCGCAGACGATTCGGGCCGACGGCAACGGCGTTCCCCCGGCGGACAAGGCCGGCACTCCGCAAGGCAAGCTGATGGCCGCGCGGGCCGCGGAACTGGACGCCAAGCGGAAGCTGGGCGAGCAGGTAATGGGCTTCAAGATCGACTCCTCCACGACGGTGCGCGATTTCGTCGCCGAGCGGGACGAGATCGACACCCAGCTCGATGCCTATATTCAGGGCGCCTACGTGAAGCACACCTCCTACGATTCCGACGGCACCGCGACCGTGACGGTCGAGATGCCCGCGATGCAGGTGTGGGAAGTGGTTCATACGTACATTCGTTATAAGAAAATGTGATCAGACAAGAAGAATGACGGGTTACGAATGACGAACAAGGGTTGCCTTGCTTCGTCATTCGCGACCTCGATTCCAGGAGAACTTCATGCTGAAGAAGATAAGCTGTTTGATTTTCACGCTGGCCCTCGGTTTCGTTTATGCCGGCTGCGCAGAGAACGAATACAAGACCACCACGGAACGGCAGGAACAGCACGAGTCCGCGCCGCAGGACAAGTCACCGGGCGAAATGGTGGTTGAGTAACCGCCGGTGATTCGTGGCCGCTTCAGATTGTTACGGTTTCTGGCGGCCCTCGCGCTGCTGAGTTGCACGGTTGCGCTGTTGGCGTGTAACAACGACCGGAGCCTGACCGAACGGCATGAGCGCACGCTCGCGGAGGAAGGCGAGGAATAGTCCGCGGGAACTCAAATTGTCGTGCGCCCGCGAAGCGGTCCTCGCTAGGCCCCCGTGATCCAGTTCTTGATGTCCTGATACGTGACGAGAATAAAGACCGTCGCGATCAGGGCGATGCCGACGAGCTGCGTGGCGACCTGCGTCTTGATGCTCACCGGTTCGCCGCGGATCTTTTCCAACATCAAAAAGAGGAACAGCCCGCCGTCCACGATGGGCAGCGGCAGGAAGTTGAGCACGGCGAGGTTCGCCGAGATCAGCGCCAGGAACCACAGCAAGTCGAGGGCGCTGGAACCGGCGAAGCGGCTGCCGATGCGGATAATCCCCACCGGCCCGCTGACCTTGGACAGCCCCACCTGCCGCGTGAAAAGCATGTGCTTGATCGAAAGCACGGTCTGCATCGTCGCCTGATAGGCCTGTTTGAAGCCGACGCCCACCGCCACGATCGGGTTGGCCTCGCGATGCCGCTCCGCCAGCGGATAGCAGATAAAGGGCTCGATGTAGAGGATGCGTTGCAGCCAGGGGTCGGTATTCTCCGCGGTCACGGCAAACGGGGCGGTCTTTTTCTCACCGCCGGGCGTGACGTACTCGACGGCGACGGACTTGCCGACGGATTCCTTGAGCAGCCCTTCGACGGCCCGCCAGTCCGGAAGCGCCACCGACACGCGCTGCTGGTCTCCGATCTTCAGCAAATACGAATCCCGATCGCCGATGCGGATGATCCGCGAGCCGAAGGGCAGGGCCAGGGCCGAGGTGATGCAGCTCGGGATCGCCATCTTGGCCTCGCGCAATTCGTCCGCGAGGCGATACTGGAGGGTAACCGTCTTGCCGACGTTCGCGCGGAAGATATCCGAGAGTTCCTGCCAGCGGCCGACCTTCTTGCCGTCGCAGGCGAGGATGACCGCGCCGACGGGAATGCCGGCGACCTTGGCCGGGCTGGTGCGCTCGCCGATCGCGGGCAGGACGTCGGCGACGACGATTTGATCTTCGTCGATGCAGCGCAACGTCGCGTCAATGGTCGGGACCGTCTTTCCGAAAAGCGCAAACGGAGCATCCGGAATGACCGGCTTAAGCGCATGCACGTCGACGCGCTCGAGCCAGCGCCGCCAGGCCGGACGGTCCGCCAGGGGCGTAACGAGGGCACCGAGTTTCTCGGCATCCTGCGCCGAAAGGCCGTCGGACTTGGCCAATTGCCCGGCCAACGAGACGGCCTGCTTGACGTCGGTCCGGGCGGCTTCAATCAGCGCTTCCCGGTGCGTTGTACAAAACCTCACTATCTCTGCGCTTAACTCTCCGTTGGCGCGGGCCGGCCGGCGGACTTCGATGGCCACTTGAGAACCTGCGCCGTCTTCGATCGTGCGCTTCAGCGCCGGATAGCTCGGAAAGACATCGTTGCCGAACTTGGTAATCACATCGCCCGGCTCGACCCCTGCCGCGTCAAACGACTTGCCCGGCTCGCTGAACAGCACGGTCATGCGCGGGACGAGGCCCAGCAGGCTCCCGCTGACTTCTTCTTCCATCTCGTAGGGGACGGGATACCAGACGGCGCGGACCTGGACTTTGACCTCGGTCGTCTCGACGTTCAAATCACCCTTAAACGCCGCCTCTTCGGTGATCTCCCCGGGCTTGACGGGGCGCTGGACGATGATATCGACCGGCGCGCCCTGGGCCTGCACGATCGCGCGGCGAAAGACACCCAGGTCCTTGAACTCTTTGGTCTCGCCGTCGACGGTCAATTTATGGAACTCGTCGAACTTGTGGAGTTCGTCCTCGCGCGGGGCGTCACCCGGCCGCAGCGTCGTGTCGGCCACGCGGAGATTCATCCCCGGCCCGACGCCGATCTGGCGGACGCTGACGTTCTTCTTATAGATGGGCTTGACGCGGGGCGGCGGGTCGACGCGCTTGCCATCGCGGAGGACGTCGAGGACAAGTTCCTCATCAGGATCGGAGAGCGTGATCCGCGCGGACATGTCGCCGAAGCTTTCTACCTTCGAGCCGTTGATCGACAGGATGCGATCGCCGGTCTGCAGGCCGGCGCGGGCCGCGGCGGAAGTCTCCACGACCTGTCCGACGACGGGCGGTGGCTGCGGCCGGCCAATCGTCACGACGATGGCGAAGGCGATCATGGCAAAGAGGAGGTTCATGATCACACCGGCGGAAATGATGACCATCCGCTGCGAGACGCTCTTGTTGGTAAAAGAGTTGGGATCGGCCTTGACCTTTAACTCGCCGGACTTATCGACGACGAAATCCTCCTGACCGAGCATCTTCACATAGCCGCCCAGCGGCAGGACGTTGAACGAATAGCGCGTCTCGCCCTTGCTGAATCCGAACAGCTCCTTGCCAAAGCCGATGGCGAAGCGCTCGACGCGGACGCCCGCCCACTTGGCCGCCGCGAAGTGGCCGAGTTCGTGGACGAAAATCACCAGCGAGAAGCCGAGGATCAGCAGAATGTAGGACCAGCCGGTCAGGGCCCATTCCGGCATCGCGGCGAAAAGCACCAGGGGCGTTGAAATAGCGAATAGCGAATAGCGAATAGCGAAAGGGGATAACCATCGCCGTTTTCGCCGTCGAGTATTCCGCATTCCACATTCCGAATTCCGCAATGGCCTCATGAATGAACCTCTTTTCGAGCCCAGGCATCGACCGCCATCAACGTCTCCAGGCTCGGATGGGCGTCGAACGAATGCCGTTTCAATACATCTTCAACGATCGTCGCAATCTCCAGGAAACCGATCCGCGCCTCGCGAAACGCCGCGACCGCCGCTTCGTTCGCGGCGTTCAACGCCGCGCCCGCCGTCCCGCCCTTTCGCGCCACCTCGTGCCCCAATCGTAGCGCCGGGAAGCGCTCCAAATCCGGCGGCTCAAAATGCATCCGACCCAGCCGCGAAAAATTCAACCGTTCGCCCCCCGCCGCCAGCCGCCGCGGGTAGGTCATCGCGTACTGAATCGGCGTCCGCATATCCGGTCGCCCCATCTGAGCCACGATCGACCCATCATGGAACGCGACCATCGAATGGATAATCGACTCCGGATGAATAACTACTTCAATACGATCCGGGGCGATGTCAAACAACCACCGCGCCTCGATCACTTCCAGCGCCTTATTCATCATCGTCGCCGAATCGATGGTGATTTTAGGACCCATTTCCCATGTCGGGTGGCGCATCGCGTCGGCCAGCTTAGCGGACCGCATCTGCTCCAGCGTCCATGTCCGAAACGGCCCGCCGGACGCCGTCAGCAGGATTCGCTCGACCTCCTCGTGCGTACCGGAGTGCAGCGACTGAAAGATCGCCGAATGTTCGCTATCGACGGGCAGGAGCTTTGAGCCACTCCGCGCCGCTGCGTCGACCAGGAGATTGCCCGCGACAACGAGCGATTCCTTGTTCGCCAGCCCCACGGTCAGCCCGCGTTCAGCGGCGGCGAGCGTCGCCGGCAACCCCGCCACGCCGACGATGGCAGATAAAACGAAATCGCAGTCCAGCTCTTTCACGAGGCGGACGAGGGCGTCCGGGCCGGACCAGACGGCTGTCGCGCTGCCCGCGCGGCGCAACTCTGCGGTAAGCTGCTCCGCCGCGTCGGAATCGGTCAGGGCGACGGCCTTAGGATTCCAGCGACGGACCTGTTCGGCCATCTTCTCCCGGCTCTGCTGACCGGCGAGACCGACGATCTCGAACTCGCCGGGCAGGCTCTCGGCGACGCTCAGCGCGCTGCAGCCGATGGAGCCGGTAGAGCCAAGTATGATGACGCGTTTGGGCATGGGAATGGGTAAAAATTACGACTTATGACAGTGAGCAATCATAGAGCGAGCCGGACGTTGCGGCAATGAAGGATCACCGCGCCGTCGGTTGACTCGTCGGAGGATCGGCCGGTTGCGACGTGGGGAACTGGCCGGGGAACTTGGCGCGAAGGTGCTTCTCCAGCGTTTGCAGGAGCCGGCCGCGGCGGAGGTCGTTGCCGGCGTCGATGATCCGGCCGGTGTCGCCGTCGATCAAGTAAAGCGTCGGCAGGGTCGGCGCGAGATAGCGCCCCAGCACGGAGCGATTCTGCGCATCCTTGTACACGACGTCCCACGTGCAACCGCGCTCCTGCATCGTGGTCAGTACTTTATCCATACCGATGTTGCGGTCATCGTCGATGGAGATGCCCAACAGCGTGAGGCCCATGCCGCCGAACTTCTCCTGCGCCGTTATCCAGTACGGAAAATCGCGGGCGCAGGACGAGCACCAACTCGCCCACACCTGGATCAGGACGAGCTGACCGCCGTACGCCTCCGGGAAATAGACATGCGCGCCGCTCAAGGCCGGGAGATCGAACTTGGGCGCGGGCGAACCGATGGGCAACAATCGCTTGGCCGGTCGCGACGTCGTCGGGCGCGTGGTGGGCCGCGCCATTGTCGGCGCCTTCGCAGGCTGTGAACTCGTCAGGCCGGGTGCAGCGAACGAAGAGAGCGTAATTCCTGTCAAGCCAAACACAAGAGCGAATAACACGCGAGGCATGGAGGGCGACGAAATAAGGTGTTGAAATCGTCTCTACGGGGAGCAAAAAACGCAGTATAGTTGCCATTCGACTGGATGCAAAGTTCCCATAGAGTGTGCGGCTTCCAACATCGAACGCCGCAGGGCATACGAAGATCATGGCCAAATTTCAATCTCAACCCGGCCCTCCCTCTACGCTTCGCCTGTCGATGATCCTGAGCGAGCTTTGCAAGGATCGCATGTCGATCAGACCCGCTACGGCGGATCCTGACCCTGAGACACCGGACCCCAGCGGGTCCAAAGCGTCCGAACAGGCCGGCGAGAAGCCGCCGAAGCGCCGTTCCCTTCGACGGTTTCGCGGTCGACGAAAAAAGCGGGTCCGGTCCGACCTCACGGTCGGGGAGATCATCGATCGTACCGAACACGCCGGCTTTGGTTTTCTGTTGGCGTTTTTGGCGCTGATCGCCATTCCGTTTTTTGGATTGTCCACGCCGTTCGGACTGGCCATCGCTTTCGCCGCCGCGCAGATGACTATCGGCTGGAGCAAACCCTGGCTGCCGCGCTGGGTCCGCCGCCACCACGTCTCGCTGACGACGCTTCAGTGGATCAGTACAAAATTGACCCGTTGGACGGCCGGCCTGGAGCGGTTCATCAAACCGCGCTGGACACTGGTCTTGCGGGGGCCCTTCTGGTCACTGTGCGGCGTCGCCATCACCATCCAGGGGTTCGGCCTGGCGTTACCCCTGCCGATCCCGGGATCCAACTGGATTTTCATCCTCCCCGTCATCGTGTACGCCATCGGGCTGCTGGAAGACGACGGGTTGTTGGTCCTAATCTGTCACGGCATCACGGCGGCGGAGATAGTACTGGGCATGTGGGCCTGGGATGTCGTGTGGAAATCCGTGACCTCGCTCCTGCACCTCGTTTAGCGGTACCGGCCGAAGAAAGATTAACCGCAGAGGCGCAGAGGCACCGAGGAACGAATCCTTTTTTGTCCTCTGTGATCTCTGTGCCTCGGTGGTGATTTTATTGCTGGCCTGATTGACCCGTCGTCGAGACGACGGCAAAATACCATCGGGAGGGTAACACCATGCACTTCGACACCATCATCGCCAACGGCACCGTCGTCAACGCCGACAAGAGCGAGCCCGTTGACGTGGGCATCGTCGGCGAGAAGATCGCGGCCGTCGGCAAGAACCTGGCGAAGAAGTCCGCGAAAGGCGGCGAGACGAACGGAACGAAAGTCATCGACGCCGCGGGGCACTACGTCATCCCCGGCGGCGTAGATGTCCACGTCCACCTGGCCCTGCCGTTCTGCGGGACGACCTCCTCCGACGACTACAACACCGGCACGCGGGCGGCGGCGCGCGGCGGCGTCACGACGCTGATCGACTTCGCCATCCCCTACGGCGACGAGTCGCTCCAGCAGGCCGTCGACAACTGGCGGGCCAAGGCCGAGGGCAAGGCCTGCATCGACTACACCTTTCACGTCGCCGTCACCAAGTGGAACCAGCACCAGCACCAGATGGCCGACATGGTCAAGCAGGGCTTCCCCACCTTCAAGCAGTTCATGATCTACGAGAAGGAAGGCTGGCAGGCCGACGACGCCGCGATCTTCGGCGCGCTCGAAAAGTGCCGCGAACTCGACGCCATGCTCCTCATTCACGCCGAGTCCAGCCGCGTCCTCGACGAGCTGATCGCCCGCCACCACAACGACGACGAGATGAAACGCCTCGGGGCGCAGCTCCACGGCATCACCCGGCCGAACTTCATCGAGGCCGAAGCCATCCAGCGGGCGGTCAAATGGGCCGAGGTGACCGGCGGGCGGCTGTATATCGTTCACATGTCTACCGCCGAAGGGACGGACATCATCCGGCGGGCGCACAAGAACGGCCTGGACAACATCTTTGCTGAGACGTGCGCGCAGTATCTCGTGCTGGACGACTCGCTCTTCGCCGGGCCGGACGGGCATCTCTACGGCTGCTGCCCGCAGATCAAGAAGAAAGCGGACCAGAAGCGGTTGTGGAAGGGCCTGGCCGACGACACGGTCTGTGCGGTGTCGACAGACACCTGCACCTTCACGCGCGAGCAGAAGGCGATGTGGAACGGCGACTGGACGAAGATCCCGATGGGCATGCCGGGGCTGGAGACGCTGATGCCGATCGTCTATACGCACGGGGTGCTGAAGGACCGGCTGGGCGTGCGGGAGTTCGTCGAAAAGTGCAGCACGTCGCCGGCGCAGATCATGGGCTTGGGCGACCGCAAGGGCCGCATTAAGAAGGGCTACGACGCGGACATCGCCATCATCCACCCGAAGAAGAAGATCACCGTGGATCACGCGTCGATGGAGACCAACGCCGACTGGTCGCCCTATCAGGGCTGGCCGCTGGCGGGCTTCTCGCGGACGACGCTATCGCGCGGCAAGGTCATAGTGGACGACTACAAGTTCTGCGGCCAGAACGGCTGGGGCAAGTGGCTCCCGCGCCAGACGGCGGGGCATGTGTGAAGCTGGATAGTGCGATCGCGGTATGAGCGAATTCGATGCTACCGATGCAAATGCAGCGATCGAACATATTCGCACGCTTGCTCGAACTGATCAGCTTCGATTAACTCAACATGCCCACCAGGAGATGGTCGACGAAGAAATTTCCCTGGCAGAACTACTTGATGCGATCGAATCAGGCGGGATACTCGAGAACTATCCCCATCATCGACGCGGTTCTTGTTGTCTTATCGGAGGTCACACGGGCGAGGGGCGTAATCTGCATGTTGTCTGCACGACTACGTCGCCGACGCTTATAATCATAACGGCGTACGAGCCGCGTCTGCCCAAGTGGTTGACGCCGACGCAAAGGAACCGTCCATCATGAATTGCTCGATTCAAGGCTGTCCCGGCGAGTATGAAGACCGCCAGGTTGCCCACACGGTTCGCCATCGTGGCCGCCTGGTGGTTGTGGATCATGTGCCGGCCGAGGTTTGCGGAGTTTGCGGCGATGTACTCCTTAAGCCGCAGACCATCCGCCGCCTCGAGAGTCTGCTTGCGGATCTTGACGAACCTACAGGAAGCGTCCCGCTCTATGAGTTTGCGGATGCGACAACCTAACGTCCATACTCTCCCAAATTCGCGTGCAATTAAACGTGGACGTCTATGTTTTCCTTATGGCATCGCGTTTCCCTGATTCTTGATCCATCATCGCCACGATGACTGACGCCGGAATTTCGAGCCTGACGCCCCCCTCGCCAGCCGGCGCTGCGGCTGAAGGGGAGTCGATTTCCGTTGAATTCACGCTCGACGACAACGACATCCTTGCCCTGCAGAACCACTACCTGAAGTCGTCGCCTGAGCGGCAGAAATTCAATCTCTTTTTTCGGATCATGCTGGTGATTACCGCGCTGATCGCCGCGGCCGATCTGGCCCTCGTCGTCCAAGGGGATCGAGTCGCGACCGAATTCGGAACATGGGTCGTGCTCTTTTTTGTTTTGTGGACCTACTTGCTGTATCGGGCGCGGGGCGCCTCCGCCCAATCCCTGCAACGCGCGTTGAAGGAGGGGAAGAATCGCCTCTTGTTTTCGCAGCAGCGACTGACCATCAGCCGCGAGGGAATTGAGTTCACGTCACCCTACGGCAATTCGAACTTCAAGTGGGGTGCGATTGAAAAGGTGCGGAGGGCCGGCAATTATATCTTCTTTTATTGTTTGATTTCGGCGTATGTCGTGCCACGACGGGCCTTCCGCACCGAATTGGATTTCCAGCACTTTTTTGAAGCCGCCCAACGACTGCATCGCACCGCCTCGCCGGGAAACTGCCGGAAGTGCGGCTATGACTTGTACGGGAATGAAAGTGGCGCGTGTCCGGAGTGCGGGACGCCGATCGTCAAGAGTGGATAGTAGAATTCAGTTCGCGACCTGAGCCTCGGGCTTGTTGATCGTGTACTCGTCAATCACCTTGCCGTTCTCGTCGATCTGCTTCATCTCAAAGCGCGTCGCGGAGAGATCGACCTGCGTAAAGGAGAACACCTCGTGGTTATACGCCCGCATGTACTTGGGCGGTGGCTGAATTTCCGCGTAGCGGCTTACGCCGCCGCAGCCGGTCGTGATATAGACGATTCCCTTGCCGTCCGGCACCACCTGATCGCCGCGTAGCGGGGCGGTTCGTTCGTAGAGGTGGTTGTGACCGCAGAACACGACGTCAACGCCGCACTCCTCGAAGACGGAAAGAAAAGCCTCTTTCATGTGTGCTCCACCCTCCGGCGGGTGCGTGCTACCGGTGTAGAAGACGTGGTGGAAGAAGACGAATTTCCACTTCGCGTCGGTTTCGGTCAGGACTCTCCGCAGCCACGGGGCGACGATGTTCTTCATTTGTTCTTTCGTGATCGCGCCGGCTTCCTGTTCCAGATTGGAATCCAAGGCGACGAAGCGGGCATCGCCATAGTCGAACCAGTAATTCCGCTCCGGCTCGATCCCCTCGGGGCCGTTGCGCGGGGCGACGAAGACCTCCAGCAGCGGCGCGCCTTTTTCCGTGGCGACGTCGTGATTGCCCAGACTCGCCATGAAGGGGGCCGTCCGGATCATCTCGGCATTCGGGCCGAAAAAGTGCGTATCGTAGGTGTCGAGGGCGCCGGCCGGGTACACCAGGTCGCCGACATGAATAATCACGTCCGGCTTCGAGGCGGCGATTCGCCGGGCGAACTCCGTCTGCGTGTTACTGCCGTTGCCGGAGTCGCCGAAGGCGGCAAACCGAAAAGGCCGGCCGCGCGGCAGCGCCGGCTTCGCTTCATACGGCCCGGCCAGCTTCGTCGAGCCGAAAATCAGCCGATCGTTGGCAATTTCATAGGGGTAGGCCCGCCCCGGCTCCAGGCCCTTGAAACTCACTTCGCACCGGCCGTTCGCACAGCGCCCCGAGCCGGTCAGGGTTTGATCCGGCGCCGTCCGCAACCACACCGAACCGCCGGGAAACACCGCGTCCATGCCCCAGACGATCGTGAGCGCCCCCGGTTCCGGGATCTGCACCATCGGTCCGTAGGTCAGCGTCGGACGCGTCTTCCGCTCGGCGATCAGAGCGCCGATCGCGGCAAGGGCGGCCAGGGCGATGATGATCCGAAGGGAAGAACGGCGTTTGATCGGCGGTGATTGGGTGGCGGATTCCATGGTGCCCTCCTGGGCAGTACGACATCGTACCCCACGGCGCCGATCCATCAATTGTCAGTCACCGGGCTTCAGACTATAGTAAGAGGCCTCAAGGACGGAGATTTCTTATGCCACTTCCCGACGGAACCGCGACAGTGCAGGAGTTGACGGAGCGCATTAACTCCATCCGGGACTCTCTTTGACCTGCCCGCCAAGAAGGAACGTCTCAAAGCCATCGAAACGAAGATGGGCGAGCCCGGATTCTGGAACTCGCCGGATTCGCAAGTCCTCATCACCGAACTCAAATCGCTCAAGAGCACGATCGAGCCCATCGAAGGCGTGGCCCGGCGGCTCGATGACGTCGCGGTTCTCTACGAACTCGCCGAGTCGGAAGACGACGCGGCCACCCGAGCCGAGGCGGAGGCCGAGCGCGCCGCGCTGGCCGGCGATGTCGAAAGAGTCTCGCTGATGGCCCTCATGGCCGGACCCAATGACGACCGCGACTGTTACTTCAGCATCCAGGCCGGGGCCGGCGGAACGGAGGCCTGTGACTGGGCCTCGATGCTCCTGCGGATGTACCTGCGCTATTTCGAGCGCAAGGGCTTTACGGTCGAGGAACTCGCCCTGCGCGAGGGCGACGGCGCGGGCATCCAATCCGTCGCCTTGCAGATCAAAGGGCCCTATGCCTATGGCTGGCTCAGCACGGAGGTCGGCGTCCATCGGCTCGTCCGCATCAGCCCGTTCAACGCGCAAGGGAAGCGCCAGACGAGCTTTGCAGCGGTCGACGTCCTGCCGGTCTATCCCGACAGCCAGATCGAGTTGCCGGAGAAGGACCTGGAAATCGTCGTGTTTTGCCGGAGCAGCGGGGCCGGCGGTCAGAACGTCAACAAGGTGGCGACGGCCGCGCGCATCCGCCACATCCCGACAGGGATTGTCGTCGAATGCGTCAACGAGAGAAGCCAGGCGCAGAACAAGCGGCAGGCCCTGTCCGTCCTGAAGTCCAAGCTGGAGGCGATCGAGCAGGCCAAGCGCGACAGCGAGACGGCCAAGCTCTACGGCGAAAAGGGCGAAATCGCCTGGGGCAACCAGATTCGTAACTATGTTCTCGACGATCCTCGCGTGAAAGACCTGCGTACCGGCGTCGAGACCGGCAACCCCCAGAAGGTGCTCGACGGGCAGCTTGACGAGTTTATCGAGGCGCTCCTGCGCCAGCGCGCCGAAAAACGAGCCAAGCAGGGAGCGCCCAAAAAGCCCGTGGCGTCTACCGTTTGATCGCGTGGGGCCAATTTTGGGCCCTCACTCCGCGCGACGGTGGACCATACGTCCCATTATCAGGCCCCTGAAGACCCTTTTCGCGTGAGGTAGCGGTAAGCGACGATTTGGATACACTATCCCCTGGTTTTGGATAACAGGGTCAAGCGAGTGGAACCTTGAACCTCGGAAACCGAGAGGCTAACATCATCAACGGCCCTCGACCGAACACCGGTGACGCCGGTCCCCCGCGGGGTCGGCCCTCCACCTTGCCGGAATCGAGCACTTCGCAGCCAGCAACCGGGCTCAGCATGGGAACGACCACCATGATTCGAGGTCCCTCTGCGCGCCCCTCGGCGATGACCGAGCAGCCCTCCGGAGTGATCGAACGGGTCTTCGACGGCCATCAGTGGCGCGTTGCCGCCAGCCACGTCGCGCTCATCGACTCGCGGGCGGTCGATTGGTTCCACCTGATCGAAGGTCCGGAGACCACGCTCTTCAAGCGCAACAGCCAGCGCGACGTCTGGTGCGTTCGCGTCTGCGGCGGGGAATATTTCGCCAAGCTTTACCACCCCACGGGCAGTGTCGCCCGGCTCAAGTCCATCGTCCGCGGCCCGATCGCACGGGCCGAATGGAACATCGGCCGCTACGCCGCGGACCATGGCATCTCCGCCGTCGTCCCGGTCGCCACGGCCTGGGCCGATGGACGCTGGACCGGGGGGATTTCGCTGCTCATCACTCAGGCCGTCCTGGATGCCGTGCCCCTTGGCGAGTATTGGCAGACCGTTCGAGAAGACCGCTGGCAGGCGAATCTGCTGTCGGATTCCCTGGCGCGTTTGATCGCGCGGTCGCATCAATGCGGCTTTCAACACGGCGACATGCACCCCGGCAACATCCTTGTCCGGCGGATCGGCCAGCGCTGCGAGGCCTTCTTCGTCGATCTTCACCGCGTCCATACCGGCCGGCGGGTCGCGCCGCGACAAGCCGTCGCCAACCTCGCGCAGCTCAACCAGTGGTTCCGCCGCAACGCCTCGCGCTCGCAGCGCCTTCGCTTCCTCGATGCGTACATCAGCTATCGCGATCAATTCGCGCAGGCCAGTTCGCTCGCGCGCAATTGGCGCATCGACACTGGCAAACTGGTCGCCGATCTCGCCGCGCAGGCCGATCGCCATGCGTATTACCTGTGGGCAAAACGCGATCGTCGCACCCTGCGCAACAGCCGCTATTTTGCACGAATACGCCCCGCTCCCGGCTGGCGCGGTCACGTTCTCCTGGCCAGCAAGCATCCCTGCCCGGCGACCGGCGCAGCGGGCGCATGTTTCACCAAGGGTCAGTGGGAAGAATGGCTGCGTTATCCTCTGGCGTGGGTCGATCCGCGGCGTCAGGAACTCTTGAAAGATTCGCACACGGCCGTCGTCTGCCGCGCCCGGCTCGGAACGTCGACCGATGCGCCGTGCGTCGTCGTGAAGCGCCCCTTGGCGCGTAACTTCTGGAAGAAGCTCGCCGCGATCTTCGGCCCCTCGCGCACCCTGCGAAGCTGGAAAATGGCCAACCGCCTGCGCAATCGCGACCTGCCCGTCGCCCAGCCACTGGCCATCCTGGAACGCTACGCCCTCGGTCTCATCCGCACCGACTCCATCGGCATCAGCGAATACATCGACGGCGCGAGCGATCTGGAGACATTTCTGACCCGCGATGTCGCCGCCCTTCCGGCCGGCCAGCGGCGGGTGGTTAAGGACCGGGTCATCGAATCCGTCGTCCGGCTGCTCAAGGCGTTTCACGAGCGCGGCTTCGTCCATCGCGACATGAAGGCCCCCAATCTCATGGTCCGCTGGGCCCCGCCCTACCGGGGATCGCCCGTCCTGACCTTCATCGACATGGACGGCATCAAGCACGTTCGCAGGGTCCGCGACGCGCAGCAGCTTCGCGCCGTCGTGCGGCTCTGCGCGAGCCTGCTTGGCAGCCCGGCCTGCACGGCGTCGGATCGGCTCAGATTCCTGCGGAGTTATCTCACCGGGCCGGGACGTACCCCCGCCGAGTGGAAGACGCACTGGCGGCGTATCCACCAGGCGGTCTGCAGCAAGCTGCAGGACAAAGAGCTTCGACGCCAGTGGAAACTGGCACACTACGGTCGTGAGTAGTTCCCCGCCCGATGCCAATCGCCGCCCCCGATGGTCGATCGTCGCGATCCTCGCGATGGTATTTCTGTTTGCGTTGGTCCTCGTACAACGCCACCGCATTCTTGCGCAGTGGTGGGTTCACCAACTGAAAGAGACCGCGGACCCCAAGGAGCGGTCCTACTACGCCGCCTGCCTGGCGGGCATCGGCGACGCCGGCGCCGGCGCGATTGGGAAACTCGGCGACGACCCGCGGAGTGAGATCCGGGCGCTCGTCATCCCCGCCTCGCAGGGCCTTTCCGACGGCCGCCGGTTTGCCCTGCTTCGGGTGCGGCTGGGCGACAGTGACTTTGACGTCCGGCTCAGCGCCGCGACGGCCCTGGCCTTCCTGGATTTCGATCCCACACAGAACTTCCTTATCAGCCAGATGAACTCGCGGCCGCCGGAAATCGTGACCGCCGCGGCGGCCGCTCTCGCACGGGTGAATAACCCTGACGCCGTCGCCGCGCTGTGCGAGGCCGCATCCGGACACTTCAATGCCTGGGTCCGCGCGCAGGCCGTCGAATCGCTGGGGCAGCAACTGGTCAGCAATCCGACCGCGGTGGCGACATCACGACCCGCCGGCGACGAGAGTGTCTGCGACCCCATGGAAGCACTGGTTCGGGCGCTTTTCGATCAGGGCCGGTTTACAGGGCCCTTGGCGCTGGAGACGGAAATCGACGCCGTAGCCCGCGCGCTGACGGCCACCAAAGGGATTCCCGCGGAGCCTCCGTCATCTCCACCGGCGGACGGCAGCCGCAGCGTCGCTGACGTCGCGGCGTTCACCCTCTCCTCGCTCACAGGCCATGCCATTGCGCCGCAGGCGCAGGCCACCGCCGAAGAACTGGGACAGCTTGTGCTGCGGTATCGAAAGTGGATGAGCGGGCGGCTGCAGCCGGCGGACGGCCCCGCGCCTCAGTGAATCGGGGCTTCGGCTCGGGGCTTCGCGGATCCGCTGAGAATAGCCTCGAAGGCGGACATCGTCGTAAAGCCCGCGATATTTATCCGCGGCAATTGCGTCGGACTGCTTCCCGGACGGACCCAATCGCGGTCCGAGACGAAAATGCCCTCATAGCCGGACTGTTTGGCATGGCGCAACACCCGCGCGTCATACCAATTGCCGGGAATCGCCAGGTGTCGCACCGGTCGGCCGGTGATCCGCTCCAATTCCGTGCGCGACTGCACCAGTTCCTGAATCATGTCCTTTTCGGAAAGATCGCACAGTGGGCGATGCGTGACGCCGTGGGATTGCACCTCGATGACCGCCGGGTCCAGCGCACGCAGCGCGTCGTCGGAGACGCGGGACTGATCCGCATGACCCAATCCGAACACATAGGCGCTCGAGTCCAGCGTAACGAAGAACACGGCGCGGAATCCGTACTTTCGCAGGAGCGGCTCGGCCTGGGTCAGGACACTCCGGCATCCATCGTCAATGGTGATCAGCACGATCGGCTGCGTCCAACTTTTCTCGCCGCGCGCGAAGGCGACCGCCTCGTCCGCGCTGAGGCTGCGATAGCCGAGCTGCCGAAGTCTGCGGAGTTGAGCCTCGAAGGAGTCGATGGAAATGGAATAGAGACGCTCGTCCCCGCGGATCCGCGCGTATTCCGGCCTCGTCACAAAGCGATGGTAGAGCAGACAAGGCAGCCGGGTGGCGGACGAGGACACGGGCGCAACAGACGGCGACCCGGCCGTGCGGGGAACCGTCAGGCCCTCCGCGAGGACCAGTGCCGCCAGCAATATCGTCCGCAGAAAAACCCCACGCAGAATCAAGGATGCCCCGCCCCCGTAATCAACCGCTTCAATTCCGTCATTCGCGCCAGATGGTAGTCATCATGGTCCGCCGTAAACAACATCCAATCGACCATCCGCATGGGGACCTTGAGCCGGGGATGCTCCGCCGTTCGGCCAAAGTCCGATTCGGTGAGGTCGTCCAGCCGGCGGCAAAGCGATTCTCGCTCGCGACGAAATTCGCGCAGGAGTTCCCCAATCGGCCGTTCATTGTGCCGCGCCTCGTGCGTGCGTCGGTTTTCCATGTCCGCGGCACGCAGCACCGCCGAACCGGCCAGGTAATCGTCCAGCCGGGCATGCATCAGCGGCTCCAGATCGAGCAAGTGGCCGATGTTCTCCTGAATCGACCAGGTGTTTCCGTCGCGCCGCGTTAGGACATCCGCGGAAAGTTTCTCCACTTTGTCCTCGATGCGCGCCGGCACGCCGCGCAGCCGCTCCAGGATGTCGGGATAGACGCCGACGGGACCATCAAACTTCCATTGCCTCTGTAGCCAGGGTAGCTTCGCCGCCATCGGATGCCCCAGTTCACGTCCCTAAAGCGATTCGAGGAATCCACGGAGTATACGATTGAATTCCCCCGGCTGTTCGACCGGCGGCATGTGACCCGCCCCTTCGATGATCTCCAGTCGCGCGCCGCGGATCGCACGGGCCATGGCTTCCATCGGCGCGGGCGGCGTGAGGGTGTCCTCGCGGCCGACGACGAACAGCGTCGGGCAATCAATGGTTGTCAGCGTCGAAGTGGAATCAGGCCGCGTCGCCAGCGCCCGCGCCGCCGCCGCCACGCCCACCGGTGGATTGCGTGACATGGCGTCATGCCAGTGTTGTCGAAGCTGCGGCGAGACCCCCGGCGCAAAGAGCTTATCCACCATCACGTCCGCCGCCGCCCGGCTGCCGTTTTTGAGCACCTCTTGCGCCATCGCCTCGCGCTTGGCGGCCCCGTCCGGCGCGTCGGCCTCGGCCCGCGTGTCGCAAAGCACCATGGCTCGCACGCGCGCGCGATGCCTCCGGTAAAACTCGAACGCGATGTACCCGCCCATCGACAGGCCGACCACGACCACCGGCCGCCACTCCCGCAGTTTATCGAGCATCGCCGCCAGATCGTCGGCGTAGCGCGCCATCGACGCCGCGGCGCTCGCCGCGCTTCGGCCATGCCCCCGAAGGTCCGGCACCAAGCACCGCCAGCGATCCGACAGCGCCTCCGCCGCGCCGCGCCACATCTCTCCCGAAAGCGGAAATCCGTGGATGAAGAGTACCGGCTCTCCCTCGCCGAACACCTCGCAATGCAGCGCCAGATTGTCTATTTCAATGACCATTTCTGTATCTTACACAATGGTCTCCCCGCTTTCACGGTCACCCGCCATCTGATCACTGGCGCGATCTTCGCGTGGCTTTGGCCATCGTGATTTCGGCGGTGACGTTCAGTCCGGGTGAATGAAGCTCAGGTGCAATTCCGCGTGGCGGAGATTCAGCGCGATCCGCTCCTCCACCGGCATCTTTCCCCAGGCCGGGCTGTCGTATTTCGCCGGCTCGCCGCTCGCCAGCCGTACCAGGGCTTTTCGCAGTCTCGCCGCGCCCTCTTCCGTGCTCAGCGGCTCCATCGCAAAGGTCCCACCCTTGACCTTGGGGATCTCGACCCCAGCGGGCATGCCCTGGCGCAGGTACTTCTTCTTCAGAAAGCCGAGGATCAGGCGAATGATCCACGGCGGCGGGCCCATGGGATAGCCGTCATACGAATAGTTGATCCACGCCGCGATATGGCCCATGGCCTGACCGGCCGTCCAGTTGCCGGTACAGCGCAGCTTGCCGGACTTTTCCGCCGCGACGATGCGATCGACGTCGGCGCGTAACTCGTCAATCGAATTGAAGCGCAGCGCACGCCGGTCTTTCACGTGCTTGGTGGCAATCATCGAGTCTACTCAATCAAAACAGGGGCGGCTTATCCAGCTTACGTCGCGACAAGACCCAGCCAATGGCCAGGCCGGTCAGCGCCCCGCCGATCAACTGCTGCATCATCTCGGACATGGTGAAGACCGTCGGGAAGCGATACCAATTCCAGTAGGACGCCGAAATAGCCAACCATCCAAAGAGACCCATCCCTGCGCCGACCAGAAACCCCGTCGCCTTTCCGGCATTCAGCCCGGACAAGACCGCCGCCAACAGGAGCCCCGCGAGGACGTTGCTCAGGAATTCTCCCATGAGCAGCATCCACATGGGCTTCATTCCGTCCGGGTCGAAGATCAAGACGCCAAGCGGACCGGTCTTAACCTTTTCTTCGCGGGCCTTCTGGGCTGCCTCCGACGTGTCGTTCAGGTTCATGGGCGGAATGCGATACCAACCCCGTTCTTTAATGCTCATCTTCATCGCCGGAATGAACATGTGTTCATTGGGCAGATCGCGCATGCCCATTTCTCCCAGGGGCAGAGCCATGTGGGCAACAGCCCCCCAAACGAACATGGCCATCCCGCCCAGGGCGCCGGCCGTAATCACTTTGCGACCTTGCATGATCTCGCTCCTTGGTTTCGGTTTCGATTCGCTCGCGGCGCGACGTGCGCCGCGCGGTCAGGTCAGTTCGGAAGGGGCCGGCTACGACGAAGGCCCTTTCCGGGGCCATGGAAATAACATCGGCGTCCGCCGACGATAAAGGCGATAATCCTCGCCCAGAATCCGCTGTAAATCCCGCTCCTCGAACTGGATACCCATGAGAATGTAGGCCGTGGACAGCCCGGCGAAGAGCAGATGGCCCTGGGTCATAACGGGCGTGGCCCAAAAGGCCAGAACAAAGCCCAACATGAGCGGATTGCGGACGAGGCGATAGAGCAGCGGCTTCTTGAAGGGCGGGTGCGTGTAGGTCCAGCCCCGCCAATGAAAAAAAGTCTGCCGCAAACCGAACAGATCGAAGTGGTCAATAAGAAAAGTCGCATAGAACACGAGCACCCAACCGGCCAGAAAGACCCCGATCAACAGCCATCGGGCGAGTTGATGTTCGACCGACCATACCACGGTCGGCAATGGCCGCCACTGCCAGAATAGAAGGATCAGAAGCAGCGAAGCAGCCAGAACAAACGTGCTTCGCTCGATCTGGACCGGCACGTAGCGCGTCCACCACTTCTTGAATCCCGGCCGGGCCATAATCGTGTGCTGAATGGCAAATAGCCCCAGCAGCAGTGCGTCGATGGCGACCGCCTTCGCCGGCGATTCGATGAGGCCCGTGTCGACCGATTTGGGAACAACGAAGTTGCCGACGAATCCGATGGCGTAAAGGATGGTCCCGAAGAAGGCAAAGTAGCAAACCAGGCCGTAAAGCATCACGAGCATGGGCCGGGCTCCGAGGACTGCGATATGGGCGATGTTCCGCCTCGAGTAAAGAAAATTGTCCCCGCAACGGAAAATCCGTCAAGTGCGGCGGGCGGTAGCTTCAGCGGACTGGAGAAACGGCGTTCCGTTTGGAGGGCTTGCGGCCTTTAGCCACGCGAGGATGGGGATTCTTGCCATCGTCGATGGAATGCGACTGGCGGATGTTCGTCTCCCGCTTTACCGCCTCGGCCAGTGAACTGTAGTACTCATGCAGGACATCGAGCTCCTCCTCGGACAGCTCTTCGATATCGACCAGCCGATTACTCGCCCCCTCCGTGGAGGCGATAATCTCATTGAGCTTGAGATTGATCGTCAGCGATTCTTTGTTTTGCGTGCGCTGGATCAGGAAAACCATCAGAAACGTGATGATGGTCGTGCAGGTGTTGATGACCATCTGCCAGGTGTCCGAGTAGCCGAAGACGGGGCCGCTCACGAGCCACGCGATGATCAACAGGCAGGCGATGGTGAAGGCCCAGGACGTGCCGGTCCAATGCGTGACGTGCTGGGACGCCTGCTCGAACCAGCGGCCGACGCGAGACTGGGCCCGGCGGAATCGAATCACAGCCGACCCTCCTGTTGCAGAACCTCCTGAACGCACCGCGTGACTTTCCGCCAGGCCCGGTCGCGCTCGTCCGGCGACGCCGGGCTCACATACACTCCGACCAGCGGCTGCCCGAGGAGGCGCGTGAGTTCAACGTCTTGTTCGATTCGCGCCGGAACGTCGGGCAGAAACGCCGCTTCGAGGCGACGTGCCATATCGGCAAGGGCCGGCGGGAACATGATGCCCAGGTAGCCTTCGTTCTGATGACGGTCGGCCTCGTAGTAGAACGTCTCGAAGTCCCGCCACGGCAGTCGATATGAATCGCTCGCGAAGTGGTACGACCGGTCCGACTCGCAGTCATGCACGACGAGACCGCCGTTGCATATCGCGCCGGACTCGCGAACCAGTTCGTCCCAGACTCGTTCAAATCGGGCTCGCGGGTAAAAATGCCCCTGGCAGGAGGGCGTCGTCATCAGGCCGGCATCCAGAAGCGTCTTGCAGAGTTCGCGCAACACCGGATCGACGAGTTCGTAGAAGTGTGAGTCGGTCCGCAGGCAATGCTCCCGCGCCGGGGCGTGGTAGTACCACAGCGGGCTGGCGTAATACCACTTTCGCAGGGGGAAAAGGCGATGGGCGATGATCCGCGCGTCGAGGTTGGAAACCGTCTCGGGCGGATGGATCTCCACTGCGATCGATGGCGAATTCCACAAACTCGCCCCACCTGCACGCGCTTCGTCGCACACCGTACGTCGCATCGTCGCAACTCCCTACCTCTTATAGCTTGCAGGGTAAGGATTTTGCTATTGGGATTTGCACGGGGTATTGACCTAGCGCTGATATAAGCCGTCGGTCTGTTCCAGCCAGTCGGCGATTTGGTCGGTCGCCCGGGCGACGTCGCCGCTCGAAACGTCGACTTCCAGCGATTGGAGTTTCGATTTCCGCACCATCTCGCGCAGCAGACTCTGTTCGCTCAAGAACGGCGACAGGTCGTCATATTGCTTCGGATTGCCCGATACCTTTAGTCGCTCGGCCCGCGCCACTTCGAAGGACTGCGGCGACCGCGTGCAGAGCAGGAGGCGAAAATTGAGCGCTGCCAGCCGGTCTTCGAGCCAATCGAAATCGTAATCTCGCCCATGGTGTGTTTGCTGCCACGCCCGGGTGGAAAGGTGGAAGCGGTCTACGATCCAGGAGTAATATCGCTGCAACTCAAAGAGGCGGACCCACGTGCGATACGTCTCCATCGCCAGTGCTTCCTCCGCCGGCTCGAAGTTGACCAGCCCGCGGCCCCACGGCCGGTTGGTAAACGCGCACCACTCGGCGGAGACGATCGGCGAGTGGTAGCGGTATTTTCGCGGCCCGACGATCCGCGGGTGCTCATTCAGCGCAAAGGCAATGTCCGTTTTGTGCGTGAGCCGCGTGCCTTCGAGGATGAGGTGCGGACAGAGTTTTGCGCCCATGGGTGGAATATTAACATGGACGGGGCGGCAAGGTTTGAGGTCGTCCAGCCAATCCGGTCACACGCAGGGTCTACGCGCCAATCCTCGGCGCGAGCAAACGATCGGGACCGTCAATGATCGTGACGCTGGTGGCGCGGCCGTTTTTCAATTCAAACTCGATGCGTACGGACGGGGCGCCCGTCGGGTGGAAGGCATTGTCACCGAGGTGGAAGAGAGGACGCGAGGCGCCCTCTTTTCCGCGCTGGATGGCCAGATCGCTGAAGCGGCCCGGAGCGATGATCAGGCGGTCATCCGGCTTCGCGCCAAAAGAATACTCTCCCTGGCAGAGCTTTTTCGACTCCTCGGACAGAGGCAGGGACTTCTGGCCGATGTCGGCGTCGCCGAGTTCTTCGAGGTACTTCACGACGGCCTTCGCCTCGTCCCCGCCTGCCTTCGCATGGCTGAGCAGCGTAATGCCATGCGGGCCATGCGTCCGCTGGATGCCGGGGTTGGCGGCGATGTATGCCTTCACGACGTCGAGCTGCCCCAGCATCGCAAAGGTGAAGATGTCCGGTCGGGCGCCGTGCTTCATGAGCAATGCGGCGATCTCGCGCTGGCCGGTGTGCGACGCCGAGCCGAGGGCGGTTTCCCAATCGCCAAATCCCCAGTCCCACGCCGCCTTGGCCAGCGCGGGATGCTCGGCGAGCAGTTCGCGGACTCGATCGATCTTGGCATGGGAGACGCCAACCATTTCGCGGGCGAGTTCGGGCGGTTGAGTGGGAAATCCCGCGTAGGGTGCGGCGGCCGGCCCTTTTTCTGCAGTGGGGACGGCAAGTAGCCTGGGGACCGTCAATGAAACGACACCGGCGGAGGCGGTGGTGATGGCGGCGCGGCGAGTGATGAGCATGGTAACTCCTTGAATTAGGACCGGCTCACCCGCTTAAACGAAGCCTTCTTTTCGCTATCACGCAGGAGTTCTCTTACCGCGTCGCGTCGCCTACGGTTCACCAATTCGTGATCATCGTTCTTCACCTCTCTCCAGAAACGCGAGACGAAATATGCTATTGTTCCGGCCCGATCCACCGTTCGACATGGCATCCATCCTTCTCCATGACAAACGCCCGCGGAAGCCGGATTCCATCCCCGACGAGCCGACCACTATCGGGTTCGCGAGCCATGCGGGTGATCCACTGATATCCAAGATCAATCTTATCTCTTGTAAACCACTTCTGCGGATATACGGCGATGCGCCGAGAACCCGGTGCCGTGCCAGGTCGAATCTCGAATGCGGCCGCACAGGCTCCTTCCTGAATCATTGCATAGGAGCCCACCATCAACAGTCGATCCAGTCCGGAAAACGCAACGGGCAGGTCAATTCGGTGCTCTCCGGCTTCGAGGTCCAGGCTGAAATAAAACTCTCCGAGGATTTCCGCACCGGAGCGAAACCCACCGTAGTCCTTAATGGATTCGGGTTCCGAATCCAACGAATAATCTGTAAGTGTCTCGGGGTCCAAGGCGAAAACGCGAATGCACCTGCCATCCTCGAACCACAAACCCAATAGGCTCGGCGAAAGCGGAAAGACTCGGGTATACGTCGAGAGGGAAAGTACAATGTGATTCTCATCCCCTTCGGGATGAAGCAGAACCGAGCTCTGCCCGCCCGGACTCGTTTCATTCCGACGCCATTCGAGTCGTTGCCCGTATCGCTCTAGAGGAGGAAACGTCTCCCAATACCAAGGTGCGGGGCCGACGGTCTTGGCAAGAATATCGAGAACTGTCCGATCGTTGGGCATATTGCCGCCTAGGGACACAATGAATCCAATGCGGACAACAGCCGGCCCTCGCGTGCCAGAATCTTATCACCGAACCTGACAAGATCGCGATGGGGCTGTGCGGCGGGACGTAGCTTCAGTATGTGCTCGACGCATTCGTGTTCATGGCCCGCCCCGGTCCATTCGGCGAGGCACAGCAAGGCCGCAGCGGGCGAGCGGCTAATTCCTGCCAGACACTGGAACAGCATTACACCATTGATGGCACCAACGCGCCGGGCGAATTCTATGATCGATCGGGCGTGTTCTTCCGTTGGGGGGTTAAGGATCACCCCAATCTCCGCCGCCTCGCGACGACGAATCCCGTACCGCGCCCGCTGTTCAAGGTCGGTCTCATCGGGTGCCTCCGAGTCGTCAAATTGAAGCACCAACGCATGCGTCGCTCGACTCGTTTCAACAGAGTATTCGCGCTGCCCATGAATCGCAACAATCGCACTGACGTGGGCGGCCTCGGGTTGCCGCAGGTACATGGCGGCTTCGGAATAGCCGAGAATCAGAATCGACGGGTGTTCCGGCATGTTACGTCGCCCATTCAATCACTGCTCTCAAACAACTTGGCCTCTATACTCCTATATTTGGCCGGCGCTGCCTTTTTTTGGCGATGTACCTTCGAACTCTCGTTCTCCTAAATCAACCCGCGGGCTGAGAGGCCGCATTCAGCTCAGTATAAGGATCATTGGGGGTTGCTACGATTCCCTTGTCCCGCTGCCATAAGATGACGCGATAGATTCCGTCGGTCCAGTAAACGGCCTTGTCCTCCGGACGTAGCTTGACTTCAACCGACTGTGGCCCGCCGCCTCCACAACATAACGCATAATGTCCATATACGATGATGTTGGTGCTATTGAACCAACGTTGTACCGAGATACCCGTACTAGTGAATGACCCTGAGCGTCGAGCAAAAAAAAGTTTGTCGTGATCGACGCGAACCTCGTGAACATCGTATACGATTGCCTCTTGGGCGCACGCGCCGCAGGTACCCAGTGCGCCGACAGCGAGGGGCAGAACGATGATCCGAGCCGAACGCGCGCAGCATCGAAGAGTCCTATTTGACGCATGTCGGCTCAATTCGCAAGAGGACGTAATCATCGCCTTAATGTCGTTGACGCTGCCGGCGGCATACTCATCTGCCGCCAAACAGTACCGTCCCACTCCCACGTATCATCGAAGTTATTTTCACTGTAACCGCCAAAAAGGATGACGCGGTCGCGCACGGGGTCAGCGCCGAGGGCATGGACGCATCGGGCGGGGGGCGATTGTTTCACGTCGGCGCGCTGCCATTGTTGGCCATCCCACAGCCAAGTGTCCTCGTACATCGTGCTGCTGCTCGTGTCGCCGCCTCCGAAAAGCACGGTTTTTTTGGTGCCGGCGTGATAGGCCATCCGCGCGCTGGATCGCGCGGAGGGGCCCGGCACGCGCGACCGACTCCATGACCGGCCGTCGAATTCCCATACGTCGGTCAGGGGTTGGGCTCCCGGACGGAAACCGCCGAAGAGCACAACCCGCTTGCGCTTCGCGTCGTACGCCATCGCGTGATGCACACGTGCCTCGGGACCGGGGCCCGTCACCTGCTCCCAGGTCTTGCCATCCCACAGCCACGTATCGTTGAGGAAGGTCTTGGCGTCCTCCCGCTGGCCGCCGAAAACGACGCACTTGCCGAGGTCGGCGTCATACACCATCGCCATGTGGTCACGCGGGCCGGGCTCGTCGGCCTTGAGGGTGCGCCACTTCTTTCCATCGTATTCCGTCACGCCCGACGGATAACGCAAAGGGTCCCCCTCCGAGCCGCCGTAAAGTACGAGTACTTTGCGCTTGGCGTCGAAGGCCACGCCGCCGAGGGATCGACAACGCGGCGCCTTTCGATCGACGACGCTCCATCGCCGGCCGTTCCATCCCCAGATCTCGCGGAGCCCTTTTTTCTGGTCACCGTTGACCAGCAGCACCATCTTTCGGACGGGGTCGAAGACGAGGTTATGACCGGATCGGGCGGGCGGTGTTGCGGATTTGGACTTGTCGCGCGGGGAGGATTTTTGCGCCGAGGGTTTTTTGGTCGGCCCCGGGAAACAGGCGGTAGGGTGGACGAGGGCCAGATACAGACCGAGGACGGAGTATGCGGTGGTCATGGAGGCTCCTGATGGGGATCGCCATAGGAGCAACGACGGGGAGTGCGAACGCTCACGGGGGCGCACGTGGGCTGCCTCTCCGCGCTCCGTCATTCACCAGCCAAGGGCAGGGGTCGCGTGAGCTACTCCGCCGTCGTCGGGTCGATCGTCGTCTTGATCTCGCTGACCCGGTTGCAGGGGAACTCGCCGCGCCTGGCGTGCTCCCGCACCATCTCCTCGTTCGGGGCGATGTAGACGCAATAGACCTTGTCGCCCGTGACATAGCTGTGCAGCCACTGAATCTGCGGGCCGAGGTTCTTCAGGACGCCGCACGATTTCTGCGAAATCGCCTGAAGCTGCTGAGGCGTCAGTTTCCCCACGCCCGGAATCTCCCGTTCGATCAAATACTTTGGCATGATCCGTCTCCTTTTGGTCTAGGATTCCTGCATTTAACGAATTCTGGCTCGACGCCTCGCCACCACTCTATTTCTTAATGGTCTCGGTTTTCGTTCGCACTTCGTTTTCCGGGGCTGCGAAAGCGATCATTGCGGATTCCGCTCGACCAGATACGTTTTCCACGCGATGTAGAGTGGCCTTGCCGCGATGTTCTTTTTCGCTGCCTTCGTTCGCGGAAAATTCAAAGTCGATATGTTCACTGTCCAGTTTAGTTGCGTGAAACTGGAATCTCACAACCTCTCTCAAGGCTCCTTTGTCGTCTTCTCTTGAAGCCTGTAAAGTTATCTGACTCTCTTCCGCTGAATAGCACGACGACACTACATCGTACAACGTGCCGTCCATGCGGTTGAAACTTTTGTTGCCGGGAATTTCGAGCTGGTACATTCCACCCAACATTCCTTCGACCGTGCCGGTCCAATCGAACGTGCCATTGGGGCGTATCACCAAGACGATCTTTTCATCTGCCCCGTCAAGAGCCCAGCACCCGGCGATAGACGATCTTGTTTCCGATTTGAAATCACTCAGTCCACGGTGACATCGAAGCTGGACGCCATTTGTAATTGATCCAGAGTCCCTTCCAGCAACAGTTTGCGTGAACACTGCGCTGCCGTCTGATTTCAATCTCGCCGTCAAAGTGAGCGTGTCCCATGGGTAGGACACTCCGTCGTCCCAGGCGCGGCGGATGGTCACTTGACTACGCGTAGGGCGGTATTTCGCGCTTAACACTTCAAAATCCCCGTAGGGATATCGCAAACCCTTGCGCCGATCCCCTTTCATCGCAAGATTTCGAAATCCTTCGGTGACGCCGCACTCTGTGCGCGACCAATCAAAATGGCCATCGTCCTCGATTTTAAACAGAAGGATATGCCTGTTTTTCCAACTCGGCGGAATGCTGGTGTCGCCAGGATATCCCTTGGACTTCATGGAAGCGTAGAAGTCCCCAAGGGAGATCCACCATGATCCAGCGAGGTTCGAATATGCCCGGCCTCCTCCTGGATTCATGGAGACCTTGGCGCAACCACAGCCAAGAGGTGCGCCGAAGCATGAGATGAGGAACAGCCGCGTCAATCTTCGAGTGTTCACTGGTCAATATTCCGGTCCTAGGTCTGCCCTTGCCCTGAATCGCATGGCGCGGGCGCGATGTCATTGATAGAGCGCGGCCATCGCGACGAACTCTCTACTCCGCCGTCGTCGGATCGATGGTCGTCTTGATCTCGGCGACGCGGTTGCAGGGGAATTCTCCGCGTTTCGCATGGTCGCGGATGATCTCCTCGTTCGGGGCGATGTAGATGCTGTAGACCACGTCGCCCGTGACGTAGCTGTGCTGCCACTGGATCTGCGGCCCCAGGCTCCGCAGCACGCCCGTCGATTTCTGGGCGATCGCCTTGAGCTCCTCCTTCGAGAACTTCCCGGCTCCCGGCATTTGTCGTTCGATCAGGTATTTTGGCATGTGTCGTCTCCTTATCCTCAGTTCCGATCCAAGATTCAATCGGTCGCTATGGGTTCACTTAGCGGATTGCGACTTTCGCACTCGCGCGCGCGTACGACGTCGGGGCGACCGCGCATCGGCGGGACGGTTGCCTGATTCTCGTTTCGCGACAAGCCGCATCAGGCCCTCGACCGTACTGCCGGCCTGTTTCCACAAAGCGCGCCGCGCTCGACGGACCTCTTCGACGACGGGGTCGTTCTGCCAGTCAATGTGTTCGTTGTTCTTCTTCATCATTTTCGCTCCGTCATGAGGGTAAGCGGCGTTGTAATCACGGGCACCGGAAGCTCCAATCGAGCGTTGAGAACACTCAGGTGTCGTATTTTATTCATGTTGGCCAGGTGTTGGCAATTCCATGTCAAGAGAAAATCAATACCGTGGATCGATGCAAGCGCGAGATGCATCGCGTCACCTTCGGCGTCCTTCGGCATAAGCTGGTGGTCGATATAGTATTGGGCCACTTCCCGAGCACCCGGTGGCGCATTCAGCCAGGGCACATTTGCGATCAGGATGCGACCCTTAGCCGCCTTTTCGGGTGGCGAGAGAGCGAGTTCGGCGAGAACATACGCGGAAGTCACAATGCGATATCGACGCCGCTCTCGATCCCACCACTCCCGCGTGGCCTCACGCCATGCCACCGAGCGCGCGTCCTTGCGCGTCTCGAAGTAATAGCTCGGAATCGTTGTTTCAATGTAAACGGATGACATGCTCTTACGCACCGACGTTCAGCTGAACGTATTGCTCCTGCACCCGCTTCGCCTCCTCATCATCCGCCACGATGTCGCTATGGCACGCGTGCTTGGCGCCTCGATGCGACAGAAACTCCACCTGCTCCTGCGTCAGCCCCGGGCTCTTGACCGCGCGCTTTACCGGCTGAAAGCCCTCGGCCTTGCCGCTGGCGAATTCCTGGATCTCCTTGCTGATCCGCATGCTGCACCAGTCGTGACCGCACATCGCGCAGAAGTCCGTATCAACGTCCAGGTCCTCATCGTGCAGGGCGCGGGCCGTCTCGCCGTCGAAGGCGATCTCGAACTGCTTCGGCCAGTTCAGCGCCGCCCGGGCCCGGCTCATGTCGTCGTCCCACTGGCGCGCGGCGACGATCCCGCGGGCGATGTCGCCGGCGTGCGCCGCGATCTTGTAGGCGATGCAGCCCTCCTTGACATCCTGCGCCTTGGGCAGGCCGACGTGCTCCTTCGGCGTGACGTAGCAGAGCATCGCCGCGCCCGACCGCGCCGCCTCCGTCGCGCCGATGCAGCTCGTGATGTGGTCGTAGCCGGGGAAGACGTCCGTCACGAGCGGCCCAAGCACGTAGAACGGCGCGTCATCACAGATCTTCTGCTCGATCTGCATGTTCCAGGCGATCTCGTGCAGCGGGACGTGACCCGGCCCTTCGACCATGACCTGCACGCCCTTCTCGCGGGCCCGCTGCGTGAGTTCGCCGAGCGTCTCCAACTCCGCGATCTGCGCCGCGTCGCCCGCGTCGGCCAGGCAGCCCGGTCGCACGCCATCGCCCAGCGAATAGGTCACGTCGTACTCCCGCATGATCGCGCTGATCTCGTCGAAGAGCGTGTACATCGGGTTCTGCTTGTTGTGCGTGATCATCCACTTGGCGAGCAGGCTGCCGCCGCGGCTGACGAGCCCCGTCACGCGCTTCTTAATGAGGTGCAGGTTCTCCAGCAGAACGCCGGCGTGGATCGTGAAATAATCGACGCCCTGCTGCGCCTGCCGCTCGACTTCCTTGAGGATGTCGCCCTCGGTCAGCTCCTCGATATTCCGCCCGATGATCATGCTGTAGATCGGCACGGTGCCAATGGGGATGGTGCTGTGGTCGATGATCGCCTGCCGGCACTCCACGAGATTCCCGCCGGTCGAAAGGTCCATCAGCGTGTCGGCGCCGTATTTCTGCGCCCACATAAGCTTGTCGACCTCTTCCTTTGTATCGCTGGCGACCGGCGACGCGCCGATGTTGGCGTTGATCTTCGTCGTGATCGTGCGACCGATGCCCATGGGGTCGAGCCGCTTGGCGGCGCGCTCGCCGCGAGAATAGTCGGGATCGCTAATGACGGCCCACCGCTGCGCGACGGTCTGGTTCACCCAGAATGCGGCATCAGCACGATGACCGGGATGACCGGCTGGTAACCATGTCGATTGGCGAATAGATGGCGAATGGTCCTCAGAAGCGCGTCGGTTCCTATTCTGACTTTCGCTATTCGATATTCGCAATTCGCTATTCGAGCTTTGTCCGGCGGCCCCCGCCAGATGCCGCACGTTCGCGGGAATGACGATCCGCCCGCGCGCGACCTCATCGCGAATAAACTCCGGCGTAACGCACTCGCGCTGCGCGACGCGGACCATTTCCGGTGTAACGATGCCCTTGCGGGCGGATTGTAATTGTGTCATGACTTGTCTCCGTCATTGGTGTTTCGCCGCTGGCGTGTGTGCTTCGTCTTCTGCCGCGCGCCCAGCAACCGGGTCGGCAGGGCCGTCTCCCGGACAGCGCCCGCCCGCAGCTCCACGCGGTAGGCCCGCGCCCCGCGCCGCGAACTCAGGCACGCCTTCAGTCTGGTTCCCACGAAATGGAGGGCGGCGTCAACGTCTGCCGCGTAGCCGCCCGGTAGTCCGTCCCGGATCTTCCGATGATAGGTGGGACGGCGCAATGGGTCGGCGTCGTAATAAGGGCACGCGCTACCTGACAGAATGCCCAGGCCGTTTCGCACTGCGGCCAACGGGCCGAAGGAATCCGTCACCCCGCCTTCAAACCAACAGAGCATGCCCGCGCACACTCCGGCGAGGACGATTCCGCGTTGCCAGGCCTCGCGCATAATCTGATCCACGCCGTGCAGTCGCCAGACGGCCAGCAGGTTCGCCGTATTCCCGCCGCCGACATAGATCAGGTCCTGCGCCAGCAACTGCTCGCGCGGAGTCGCGCTATCCCTCGCGAAAAGCGGAAGGTGCGAGGCCTTCGCCCGCGGCCAACGAAACGCCGCGTAGAATCGCTTGACGTAATCCGGGTTATCGCCGCCCGCCGTGGCCACGAAGCAGACCCGGGGCGCCTGTTTTCGCGTCAGCCGCAGCGCGTAATCATCGAGCAGCCTGTTGTCGGGCTGAGCGCTGAACCCGCCGCCGCCGAGCACAACGATTTGGCGTTTCACTCGTGTCATCGATGACTTACCTTGTTGTGTGGACCAGATGGCGTGACGCACTTGCGCTGCGCGACGCGAACCATTTCTAGCGCGAGAATGGCATTGCGGGCGAATTGGATTTGAGTCATGAGTTTACCTCTGCATCGTTGTGATTCGGTGAGGATCAAAGGGGGGCGCACCAATCGTCAAAGTCGCTGTTGCCCTCCAAGACATCCTTAATCTGGGAACGATCAAAGGAACGGCGTTTCCGCGCCTTCCAATAAGCATTAAACAAATCTACGCATTCCACACCAAACAGACTTACAAATGATTCTTCTTGATGTTCATCAAACTCAATACTCCTTGCGTGCAATGCGACCAAGATATGGTCTGATGACGGAGTCCAGAAGATCAGACCCAAACCAAATTGTTCGGGCCGAGCAAAATCGATGTCGTCATAAAGCCATGTACTTTTCGGAACCAAAACATTCGAATCGCAACGCGAAAATCTCTGATCTTCCTCGAGTTGAAAAAAATCGATTTGGTCGACATGGCGAATCATTACATCTAGGGGCGCAGGCTTGCCAAAACAGGAATCTGTTGTCATGCCTCGGTGCCGGGCGAGAACATCGAAGAGGCAATGCGTAGAGAAATCGTCGAGTCGAATATGGAATTCATTATTTACTAGACTGCTGTGGAGCACCTCGCTATCGTGTAAGTAACCTCCCAAATACCAGGCAGCCTTCTGAGTCGCGCGCGATAGATATTGAACAAGCGACCGCCCTCTTTCGCAGGCTGCGCTTTCTGCCGACATCGCATGATCAGTCGCGTCAGTGCTTGAAAGTACATGGTAAATAAAAGGGAACCGGCCTTCCAAATCCGAAACACACGATATGTTCATGCCGCACATCAGATTCTCTTTAATCGCTCCACCGTCCGCTCATTCCGCACATTCCCCGTATTCAGCGTCGTCTTCGGCTCGATCAGCATCACGCAGGCCTCGCCGTGGTCGGCCACGGGCAGGTGCTCCACTCCGCGGGGGATGACGACCATCTCGCCCTCCTTGATGTGCAGGTCACCGTCGCGCAGCTTCATCGTGAAGCAGCCCTTCACAACGAGGAACATCTCGTCCTCATTCTCATGATGGTGCCACACGAACTCATCCTTGAACTTGCCGAGCTTCACGTAGCAGTCATTCACCTCCGCCACGATATGCGGCTTCCACGGCTCGGGGATTCTCGCGAACTTCTCCGCCAGGTTAATCTTCGATATCATCATGGCTCCTTTCGCCGCCCCTCGACTCGTTCTCAACCACCAGAAACTCCACGCGCCGTCGCGCCGGTCGCAGCTCCAGGCCGAGCGTCTGCTCAACGGCCTGAATCACCGGCTCGGGCCCGTCGCCTTCCCATTTCAGCTTGATGTCATACCGACCGGCGAGCCCCGTCTCGTCGATGACCGGTGTACTGAGCCGGGTCCCCAGAAGCGCGGCAAGCCTCTTGAGCGTTTCGCCGGTCAACTCAATTTTATCAGTGGATGATCTGGTGCCCGATCCGCCACTTGCCATCGCAGTCGGCTTCAGCAACGACGAACCGCCCTCGGGCAATGTCAGGACGTATACGTCCGATTCGCGGCGTTCGCGTCGCGTCGTGATGCCAAAGGCCGTTTCGGTGGCCCGCCGCAGAAGGGGATACAACTGTTCCGCCTTTCCGGCCGGCAAGGATGCAACGACGTCATAGTATCCGTCGGGCAGCGTGGCGCGCAGATCAACGAGATAAGCCGGCGTCTGATAAACGCTGGAAAGCAGGTTTAGCGGCGGGTTGGAGACCAGGCTCATTTTTCCCACGCCGATCGTCGTGCCGGCACCGAAACCTTCCGCCGTGGGACGGATGACGATCTCAAACATGGGTTCCGCCGCGACCGGCTCCTCGCGTTTGGCGGGGACGACGGGCCGCTCGTCCTCCGCCGGGCGCAGGATCACGGGCTTTCCTGAAATAAGCGACTCCAGTGCCTCGACCGTGACATCGTGCGGATACCCGATGGCGGCCACGGTGCCCCTGGCATCGACCAGGACCGTATGGGGGATGCCCTTCACGTTGTAGTCGCGGAAGAACGAACGATCGGTGTCCAGTCCGATCCAACTGCTCATGCTCCGCCGTTTCAGGAAGGGGATGATCTTCGCTTCGGGCTCGTGGGTGACGGAGATAAACACGATCGGCTTGTCCTTGAACCGGCCGGCCAGCTCGTTCATGTGGGGAATGGCCCCGACGCACGGGGCGCACCACGTCGCCCAGAACTCCAGCACGACGCATTTGCCCTTGAGTGACTCCCATGACGGGACGACCCGCGGAGGAGCTTGCAGAAACTTCTCAATCGTCAGCGCGGGGGCCGGTTTTCCGACGAGGTCGGCTTGTCCCACTTGGATGACCGGTGGGCGCGCTGCCTGTTTGGAGGGTGATTCTCCGGGCTCCGCGCGCAGGAAACTCGGATGGGCTGTCGCACACAAGACGACGACAATACACCGAGATCGCATAATATTGATCACTGACGAATGCCCCTTTTCATTTTCTGAGGTTCGCTTCCAGGAAGTGTTCAATCTCCCCCCACGCCTTCTTCGCCTGCTCCGCGTGGTAACCCTTCTTGTTGGTTTCGTTCAAGAACGCGTGACCCGCGCCGGGGTAAATATGGTGCGTCGCCTTCACGCCCGCCTCATTCAGCGCCTTTTTGAACGGCTCCACCTCGATTCCCCGGTCGGTCTCGCCCCAGATGCCCAGCAGCGGCCCCTTGATCTTGCGCAGCTCCGCCACGTCCGTGACCGGTCGACCGTAGCAGACGACGGTACAGGCGACCTTGGGCTCGGCGATGGCCAGCTTCAGTGCGAACCCGCCGCCCATGCACCAGCCCATGACGCCGATTCGCTGACCCTTCGTCGCCTCATGCCGCACGAGGTAGTCGAAGCCCGCCCGCAAGTCCGCCATCGCCCGGTCATCGGACAGACCCCGCATCAGCTCGTGCGCATGATCCCGGTCCGCCGCCACCTCGCCGCGATACAGATCGACGGCCAGCACGACATAGCCCTTTTGGGCGTAACGATCGGCCTGCTGCTTGACCCAATCGTTCAGCCCCCACCACTCGTGGATCAGCAGCAGCCCCGGCAGCGGCGTGGCCGAGTCCTGCCGCGCAAGATAACAGGAGAGCTTCGCATCGCCCTGTGTGATCGTGACCGTCTCGTGGATCATCTTGGCGACGGACAGCTTCGCAGGGCCGGCGCCGGGCCGGTTCGACTCCTGCGCGGCGGTCATCGACGTCGCGAGGAACATGACATAGGACATCACGAGGAAAGACACTGGGCGCATGGGCGTGATCCTTTCTTACGTGAGTGGCGACAGAGGCGCAGAGCCGCGTTCACGGACTCGCCGCAATCGCTGATGGAAGGACGTGCTGTTTCTGTGGATCATGTCGCTTCCCTACGCACCTTGCCGCAACCTCGCCGCCTTAGGTCTCAAGCCTCAGGCCTCAAGTCGCGTCTTGGTGATCAGGTTCCAAGGGTCTCGGCTCACCGGCCGAATCTCAGCCCGCTCCGCGCGGACGCCCCTAGCGAACGGAAAGATGCTAGTCCTTTGAAACGCCGGCCGCAAGAGGGTGAAGAAATACTACGCCACAACTTGAGATCACCCGTCAGGGATTGGCGCACCCAGGATAAAGCGGATCGCCTCGATCTGCCTCCGGGAGTTATCCTCGGGAGGCTCGTGGCCGCAACCGGACACGATCTCCAACTCGACCGACCATCCGGCGGCCTTCAACTCTTTGTACGCGTCCTCAGAGCGCGGACGCAGCGTGTCCAATTCACCCGACAGCAGATACACCCGCCCGGCGCGCTCGATGCGCGCGGCCCGCCACGCCTCTTCCCCGAGCGGTTTGTAAACCGTCGCCTGGGCAAACGCGCCGGCGAATTGCTTCGGGGAATCGCAAAGCAGCCGAAGCGCCACGACGCCGCCCTGCGAGTATCCGGTCAAGACGATCCTGCGCTCGTTAATAGCGGCCTTCTTCCTGGCCAGGCGAATCGCTTCGTCCGCCAGCCTCCTGCACGCCGCAAGGTCTATCCTGGACGTGTCGCGGTCGCGCGTCGCCTCCGGGCTCTCCCAGACGTTTAGCAAATTGTCCGACACCCGATGCACGCCGCGTGGCGCGACAATGACTGCGCCGAGGGAATTCGCGGCGTCTCTCCACGTCGGCACAAAAGCGTGTGGGTTTTCATTCCGGCCGTGAAACGCCACGATCAGCGGAGCGGGTTGGGCCTTATCGAGCCCCGGCGGAAGGTAGACGACGATATTCTCTTTTTCAATCTCGGCGATTCGCTCGTAGAGCCGCTGGTATCGCGGGTCGCGTCGCATTCCCTCAAAGGCCGGCTCCTCGCGAAGCGCTTGGGTTTGATTCCAACCGTTTTCGACCGCGGTTTCGAGAAGCCGCAGCGGCTCGTCCGTCTCTCCGAGCTGGGCCAGGCACCGCGCCAGGGCCACTTTCGACGTCGACTCGTGCGGTATCAGCAGCAGCACCTCTCGATAGTAACCCGCCGCCCGCTTCCAATCCTTCGCCTCGTCGGCCGATTGGGCCGCCGTCCATGCCGCATCCATCTTCGTGGCCCAATGGCTTTGCTGGGCGAATGCCCCGACCGGCAGCAAGAGCACGATGAGGAATCCAATCGGCGTCGAATGCCGACGAGAGCGCTCACATCGCTGGGTGGATGGCATGATGACTGTCTCGAACAAGGCCGTCAGGCCGCGTAATCGTCCGCGCCGAGGAAATGCAGCGACACATACGGCTCGTCCCCGACCACCCAGCTATCGTGCCCCGGCGCGACATAGAACACGTCGCCCGGTTTCATCTCGATCTCGCGGCCGTCAGCCATCTTCACCATCGCGCGCCCCGACACAACCATTCCGACGTGTTCGACCTGACACAGCGCCGCGCCGGTCGCCGCGCCGACGTGGATCGACCACTTCCAGCCCGGCTCGTAGGTCGCGCGGCCGATGGTCATCGCGCCCATGCGAATCACGTCGAACTTTCCCCTCTCGAACGTCCGCGTCTCGTCGGGGGCGTCGAAACGTTTGAGGATGGCGTCGTGCATGTTAAATTAAGTTGATACGACGTGAAGCCGCGTTTTATTATTATTCCGCATTCCGCAATCCGAATTCCGCATTCAGCCTACGCCGGCTTCCGCACCCAATACATGTAATCGACTTCCGGCGCCGAGGCGCCGAGCCGACGCAGCATATTGACTGCCTGCGCACGGTGGTGTATCGAATGGGTGATCCCCTGCATGATCATGTCGCCGAGCGACGCCTTGTACAGGCTGCCCTTTGAGTCGCGATAGGTGATGACGCGCCCAACGTCTGCATCCTTGAGCGTCGCCATGAACGGGGCGCGATCGGAATAAACGCCCTTGAACCGCTCGTCAATGTTGGGCACGGTCGCCTTCAGTTCCTCGTCCGGCCACGGCGTTTCCGTTTTCCCCTTCCATCGCGCCAGCCAGACGCTTTCACCGGCCCACAGGTGCATGAACGTCTTGCGCAGCGTGCCGCGGCCCATGTCGAAGCACTGATCGAGCTGCTCATCGTTCAAACCCGCCGCCGCGCGAAGGAGTTGCTCGTTGGCCCATTCGCTGTATCGCAGAAACGCCTGAAAACGATCGAGATCGTGCATGGCACTCCCTCCAAAGCACAAAACAGCCTCCGATTTGCGACGGAGTCACGAAATCCACACGCCTTTCCTGCTACCTTAGTTATTCGGGGCGCCCTGTGCAATCCAGTCGCGCAAAAGCGCCACCTCATTCGCCGAGAGCCGCGCGCCGAACAGCGGCATCGTCGAACCGACGGGCGGCGTATCCGAGCTGACCTTCCAATAAAGCAGACTACCGTTGGGTATACCGGGGACCACGAGCGTAAAACTCGCATCCTGTTCGCTCGGTTGATTGACGATCGCCGCGTACGCAACGCCGGCCTCCAGATTCAACGTAACCCCGCTGAGCGGCGGCCCGCCGCCGCTGTGGCAGTCGATGCAATGGGCGTTAAAGATTGGCTGAATCTGATTGGCGAACGAAACCATCTGTCCGGACGGAGGCGGGGGCGTGTTGACATTACCTTGACAACCCGGGCCCATTCCGGCCGCCGCGGCAATAAGCGATGAAACACCGACCCACGCGGTCATTCGGCGTAATTGCATTGGTTCATTCTCCACTTACGGGACAACCTTGTATACCTTCCCCGTGTTGCCTGTCGGCCCGGAATTCGCACTGCTCAGAAGATACAGTTCGCCCGCCATATCCCGCCCCATGCCGAGCAGGAACTCCCCAATTCGCCCACCCGATCGGTCGCGCACGGTGAGATGCTCCATCGTCCAACTCCCGTCGCCCGCTTCCGTCCCCACAAACAGGGACCCGTCGGGAAAGAGAAAGCCCTTGCTCCAGTCGCCAAAGACATACCGGCCCGTCAGACCGGGTATCGCCCCGCCGCGATAGACAAACCCCCCGATGACCGCAATGCCCGACGGCCCGCCGGATGAATCGGAATGCGGGTATTGGAGAATCGGAGGAATGAGCGGCTCGCCGTCGGCCGCGGTATTCGCGCACTGCGCGGGGGGATTATTCGAATCGGCGGGATCAAAGCATCCCGCGCCCTCGCGAATCCGCCAACCGAGATTGTCGCCCTTGGCGGCGATGCTCACCTCTTCAAACAGATTCTGACCGACGTCTGCGACAAAAAGCCGCCGCTCGCCGCCCGAATCAAATGAAAACCGCCAGGGATTCCGCGCGCCGAGCACGTAGATCTCCGGCCGGGCCCCCGCCTCCGCGACAAACGGGTTATCCGCCGGGATGCCATAGGGCGAGCCCGCATTGACATTGATTCGCAGTATCTTTCCGAGCAGCGTCGTCTTGTCCTGCGCATTGCCAATCGTCGGATTGTGACCGTCGCCGCTGTCGCCCGCCCCGCCGCCATCGCCGATCCCGAAGAGCAAAAAGCCGTCCGGATCAAACGCAAGCTGCCCGCCGTTGTGATTGCCCTGCGGCTTACCGACGGTCAGTAGCACGATTTCGCTCCCCGCATCGGCGACACTGGGATCGCCGCTGACATGAAACTCCGAGACGCGGACATTCATATCCCATCCCGTGATCATCGCCCCGTTGTTCGGGTTGTAGAACACGAAAAACCGCCCGTTCGACGCGTAGTCCGGATGAAACGCCATGCCCAGCAGCCCGCGCTCATCGTACGCAGCGCTCAACGAAACGACCCGGTCGGCCACATCGAGAAACGGCGTCGGCAGCAATCCCCCGCCCGCGTCGATCACGCGAATCCGCCCGGGCTGATCCACGACAAACAACCGGCCGCTCCCATCCGGCGGCGCCGCCAGATCGACCGGCGCAGTCAGGCCGTCGGCAACGAGTTGCAGCCCGATGTTGTCGGCGGTGGGTGGTGGTGGTGCCGGCGGGCAGCCGCCGACCAGGATCGACGCGATGATCACTGTCAACGAGATGGCCACTGGCCAGCGCGATCGCAGGAGAAGATATTGCATGGTGCGCGATCCTCCGCGGAGCCCGAATCTCGTGATTGTATCGCCTCGACGACCTCTCAATCCAGTCAATCCCGGGGCCGCCCCGCCAATTCGCTTCAGCGCGATGATGTCCTTCAGAAAATCAACCCGTGTGGATGGGTCCTCAAGCGGGATGACGGTCGAGCGGCAGTAACGTGCTTCAGGGGCAGGCGGCGGATCCATCGCGAATGAGAGGTCGGCGCATGATGCGAGAGTACCGCCGCTGATCTTCATCAGAGACGGTTTCGATGTCAGGACGGCGCGGGCGTGCTCGGCGGGCGGACGCGCAGGACCATTTCCACCAGTTCGGCGACCGATTCGACGCCGATCTTGTTCATCACGCGAGCCCGATGCACATCCACGGTCTTCTTGCTGATGCCCAGTTCGGCGGCCACTTCCTTGCTGACCTTGCCGGCGACGACACGCTCCATGACCTGCCGCTCGCGATCCGTCAACTGGTCGAGCTTGGCCTGGATCTTGGAGTGCTCGGCCTGGCCCTCGCGCTGCCGGGCGTCGCGATGCAGGGCCTCGTGGACGAATTCCAGGAGGAGCTGCTTGCTGAACGGCTTCTCCATGAACTGCACCGCGCCGTTCTTGATGGCGCGGACCGCGATCGGCACGTCGCCGTGACCGGACACGAAGATGATCGGAATCTTCACGCCCTGCGCGTTGAAGTGCTCCTGCAGCTCAAGCCCGCTCATCCGCGGCATGCGCACGTCGAGCACCAGACAACCGGGACGCTCGGGCCGGTAGGCTTCCAGAAACTCCTGCGCGGAGGCGTAGGTCTCCACCGGCAGCCCGACGGATCGAATCAGCATGTCCAGCGACTTGCGAACCGGCTGATCGTCATCCACCACGAATACGGTCGGTTGTTGGTTCATCGGTCTTTTCTCCGAAGCAAAGGTGATGCGTTGGGCGACACCTACATCGGCTTGTTGTTGGTTCATGGCTTTTTTCTCCGAAGTGAAGGAAGGGTGAAATGAAAGGTCGTACCCCGGGCGCCGTTGGGCGTCGCCCAGATACGACCGCTATGAACTTCCAGGATCGATCGGCTGATGGACAGGCCCAGGCCCAGGCCTTCGTGCTTGGTGCTGAAGAACGGCTCGAAGAGTTTTTCACGAAGGGGCTCGGGCACCCCCGCGCCGCTGTCGCTGACCTGCACTTCAACGAGGTCCTTTTGCTGTGCGGTCTGGATGGTCAGGACGCGCTTGTTGGGCGGAGATTGGCGCATGGCATCACAGGCGTTGCGCACCAGATTGACCATGACCTGCTGAAGCTGAATCGGGTCGGCCATGACGGACAAGGGACGAGAGGCCAGCTTCAGACGCACCTGGATCTCATCGCGCCGCGCTTCGGGCTGGGTCAGGGCCAACACCTCACGAACGATGTCGTTGGGATCGATGGGTTGGCGCTCGGGGGTGCGCCGGCGGACGAATTCGCGGAGGCGCCGAATGACCTCGCCGGCGCGCTCGGCCTGCTTGGCCACGTCGGAAAAAGCCCTTTGCAGTTCCGCAGGATCGGCGTGATCCGACTGCACCAGTTCCACGCAGGCTTCGGCGAAGTTGACGATCGCGCAGAGCGGCTGGTTCAGTTCGTGCGCCAGTCCGGAGGCCATTTCTCCCATCGTCGCGAGACGCGAGACGTGGGCCAATTGCGCGAGCTGGTGTCGGGCGCGTTCTTCGGCGCTGGCCCGCTCCAGCGCCAGGGCGGCGAGGCGCACCACGGCGTCGACGGAAGCGAGGGCGGAAGGCGAAGGCGCGCCTTCCGCGGTCCCGTAGACCGCGACCACACCCAACAGATCGCCGTTGGGAGCGAGGATCGGCTCGATCCAATAAGAGAGAAACCCCCGCCGGCGGCGCATGATGCCGATCCGATCACCGGACACCGCCTCGACAATGGTTCGTTTGCCGCACAACGGCGGCGGAGGGCCGACGACCGCGTGCGACCCGAAAATGTCAACGCCGGAGATGGGCCGGGGGTCGACGGGCGATCGGCCGTTGGTCCCCGAATTGACCGGCGCAGGATGAGGCGGCAAGCGCATCACGCATTTCGCACCCGGCATGAGTTCTTCCAGTGTGTGGCATAAAGTTTCCAGGACGATCCCCAGCGCTCCCCCGGCGGCAACGAGTTCGAGGATGTGGTTCTCATGGGCCAGCAGGGTTTCGGCGCGCCGGCGCTGCTCCACCTCCTCGCGCAGGCGCTCGTTGGCCTGGGCGAGTTCCACCGCCCGCTCCCGAACGCGGCCGCGCAGAATTTCCTCACTGCGTCGCCGGTCGGTAATGTCGAGGCAGGAACCGATGTAGCCGGTAAATGATCCGTCGTCGCGGATCAACGGCACCCCCGCGTCGAGGACCCAGCGGTATTCTCCATCGTAGCGGCGATGACGAAACTCCATCTCGAATGGATCGCGCCGGTTGAACGCGGCGACATAGATTTCCATGCATCGCTCGCGATCGTCGGGATGAACGACTTCCAACCAGCCCTCGCCCAATTCCTGCGTCAACGTTCGGCCGGTAAACGTGAGCCAGGAGCGATTAAACCAGGTACAGCGCCGGTCGGTCCCGCTCATCCAGATCATGACCGGGGCGCTGTCCGCCATTCGCCGGAAGCGTTCCTCGCTGGCGCGGAGGCCCTCTTCCGCGGCCAGCCAGTCGGTGATGTCAAAGGCGACGCCGGCGACATAGGCGGGCTCGCCGTCGTATCCGGGAACGGTGAACTTCCGAACCATCGAACGATGTGTCACGCCGTCTTTCTGTTGGAGCACTTCGATCGTCTGAAGGCTGCCCCCCTCTTCGATCGCCCGCCGGTCGTTCTCGCGAAACTGCCGGGCCGTCTCGACGGGAAAAATATCTTCGTCGGTTTTTCCGCGAAGGTGTTCCAGGGGCGTATTAAAGACGGCCTCGGCTTCGAGGTTCGCATAAACGTAACGGCCGGACAGGTCTTTCATCCAGGCGGCGCCGGGCAAATAACGCATGAACGCGGCGAAACGCTCCTCGCTCTCGCGCAGGGCCTGTTCCGAACGGACCCGCGCGCTGATGTCCCGGACCATCCCCGTGAAGATCCTCCGCTCGCCCAGCCACGTCTCGCTGACCGCAAGTTCCAGGGGAAACACGCTTCCATCGCGGCGGCGGCCCCGGACCTCGCGGCCGATCCCGATGATCTTGCGCTCGCCGGTTTCGCGATAGTTGGAAAGGTAACGATCATGCTCGCCGCGAAAGGGCTCGGGCATGAGGACACGGACGTTCTGCCCGATCAATTCTTCCTCGGAATATCCAAAGAGGCGGACGACCGCCGGATTAACGGATTCGATCACCCCGCGATCGTCGATGGTAATGATCCCGTCAACCGCGGTTCCGACGACGGCCTGCAGCCGCGCGAGCGCCTCGCGCTCGGAGGACCGCCCTTCCTCCGCGTCCCCGACCGACTGAGAATAGTCGTTCCGAGACTTCATGCCCGAAGCGACTCCCCATAGATTGCTCGGTGCATGAAGATCCATGACACCCGTCCTCCCGCGGCCCGGCGGGATTGATGCAAGCGGACAAATACCCGGTCATCTCTATTATATACTACTCCCGACAGGGCTCCGGATAACTTCTGTCCGGTCGCAGGATCGGAATCATCGACGGAGGATCCGTGGGCCCCGGGCCCGGGCCAGGCGTCGCCCCCCGGGGCGGCGCAGGGACTTACCTCCCCGCGGTCAATCGCAGGAAAACTCGATGGAGAGTTGCGCTGCCCACGCCGACAAGGTGCGTACAGGAACACACCGCCCGCGGCGGAATCGACGGTCAAGGCGGCACATCGAGCGAGACGACGCGATCGAGAACAGCGCGCAATTTCGAGCGAGTCGAGGGGGACAAATCGTACCGCAACGCCGTTTCGAGCTTTTCGCGCACCATGTCTTCGCGCCGCAGACATTCCTTCACAATACCCTTTTCGTCATCAATAGCGGCCTTGATCTTGACCCACGCGCGGTGCAGTGTCGGCGCAATCGTGGGTTCCTCTTCAGGCGATTCTCCGAATTCCTGAAGCAGCGAGGCGCACGTTTGGGATATCTGTGTCCAAGCCGCGCGGCGCTCGTCCAACCGCCGGCGAAACTGGGAGTCCTCCACCACGCCCCCGGCCGCTCCGATGAGCGATTGGCAACTGATGCACGCCTCACGCAGCGCGGCGAGAGCATCTCGTACTGGCGCGGCCTCCTGGTTCATGGGACGAGGTACAACCGAGTTGGGATGGTGCCCACACGATGGGTTCCGATTCTCCCCGGACGCAACAACCTCTGGGAATGGTAAGCTGAGGCCTTCCCCGCCAACCATAGGTATCGTTCCGTATAGGCCCGCACAACGATGACATGTCCGGTAATGGGACATAAAGGAGGAGAAAACGCCGGGCTCGTCCACGCCCTCCTGAGCTAACTGTCGCATTCTCAAGATGAAACCGACGGCTCCCGAGGCGAGGGCCCTATCTTTTCACGTCCGGCTGGGGCACGTACACTCGCGAATGCGCTCTCGCCGCGGGGCGGGATGCCAACCGAAACCTCATAGGAGAATTTCCCATGTATCGTAGAAACCTGATGGCCGGCCTGGCCGCGTGTGTCGTCGGCGCTGCCCTTGCCGGGTGTCAACAGCCCGGGCAGAACATGCAAGGCATGCAGGACATGAAGCCGCCGCCGCGCGCACCGGAAATGGCGCACCTCGACAAGTGGATCGGATCCTGGAACGGCACGAGCCAGATGAAGATGGCCGGCACGGACAAGACGATGACCGGGACCGGCCGCAACACCATCACGTCGGTGTGTGACGGCCGCTACATCATGGAGCAGATGGACGCCGACATGGGCGAGATGGGGAAGATGTCCATGATCGGAATGTACACGTGGGATCCCGCCAAGAAGAAATACCGGTCATGGTGGTTTGACAGCCACGGTGGGTCCGGCGAGGGCTGGATGACGTACAACGAGCAGACTCGGACATGGTCGTTGGATGCCAGCAGCCGCAACCCGGCGATGGGGATGGAAACGGTGGGCGAGGGCACGATGAAGATGCCCGACGACAACACCATCGAATGGACCTGGTCGGAATACCACAAGGGCCTCCTCGGCAAGGAAAAGATGATGGACATTACGGGGACGAGCACGCGCGGTTAGAGGTCCGTCTAATTGACAGTTCGGGTGGCACGGTCTCGCAGCAGCGAGGCCGTGGAGTCCCGGCGCGCCGGGATCCAACACGGCCTGCCCGCTTTGCGGTCAGACCGTGCCACCCCTGGATTCACTTGCGAAGCCCGCCGAGGTGTTCGGCGGGCTTCTTTTTTGGGAACCAGCCCAGAAGCCAAGATGGCGTCTTTCCGATTTGGCCGGGAGCCTGAGACGGGGTAAAATGGGGGGTATCCTCGTTGATGTTTGAGAGGGGTCGTTCCATGCCGTTGGGCGCGCGAATTCGCTGGAGCTTCACGGCCGCCTGCGCGCTTTGGCTTGCCGGCTGCGACGGCGGTTATTTCCTGCACCTGGCCTTCGGACAGTTGTCGCGCTCGGTCCGCGTCATGCCCATCGCCGATGCGTTAGACGATCCGGAAATCTCGGAGGAAGAGAAGGCGAAGCTTCGCCTGGTGCAGGAGGTACGACTGTTCGGCATCGAGCGGATCGGACTGCGCGAGACGGATGCTTACACGGTTTTTGAAATGAACGGGATGGAGCCGGCGGCCTTTGTGATCTCCGCCAGCGCGAAGGACAGCCTCACACCGTTTCGCTGGGACCTGCCGTTCGTCGGCGCAATTTCGACCAAGGGGTTCTTCGACGAATCCCTGGCCCGCGCCGAGGCCGACGCCCTGATCGCGAATGGGTACGACGTCTTCTTCGGCCGGACGCCCGGCTTTTCGACGCTCGGGTTCATCGCCGATCCCGTGCGGCAGTCGAACCTCAAGATGGATGAGATCGAGTTGGCCGAACTCATTCTCCACGAAATGCTGCACACCACGATCTTCAAGATCGGCGACGGAAACTTCAACGAAGGTATGGCGACGTTCGTCGGCCGCCAGGCGGCGCAGACCTTTTTCGAGCAGACCTACGGGGCCGACTCCGCCGAAGCCGTCGCCGCGCGGTCGCGCTTCGCGGACAAAAAAGTCATCGACGACTACGTCATCGCCCTCTATGTGACGATGGGGGCCTATTACCGCGCGGCGGCCGACCGGGGAGACGCCTCGTCCACAATTGTTGAAGGACGCCAGGCGGAGTTCGACGCCCTGCGGGCGCGCTATCGCGACGAGTTCGAACCGCAGCTGCTCGACCCGGATCGCTGGGCCTACAATCGCGACGCTCTCATCGACAACGCCCGCATCCTGGCGGGGATCGTGTACCAGGGCTCACTGGACGTGTACGAGTCGGTCTTCGTCAAGCTGAACGGCATTTTCTCCGACACCCTCTCCGTCTTTAACGAGGCGGCGTCGCAGGCGGACAGCCTGGGGTTCCTGCGAAGGTTCGCTTCGGGCTCTCAGTAACCCGGTGCATGGGTTCAGCTTTTTCAGATTCTGATGATTTGACTTGGCGTGGGTCGGCCTATTTGACGGTCACGACCCGCACCCCCGGCGCTCGCCGCGTCAGGCGCACCGACACGTCGCCCACACCGCGCTCCAGCACGACGTCGATTCGTTGTGTACCGACCGGCAGATTCCGCATGTGTACACGCTGCAGGAACTCCGGCAGCGTCGGCTGATCGAATACGACCTCCCTCCGGTCTGCCCGAACGCGCAGGCCCATGCACGCCTGCAGCATCAGAAACACGGCCCCTGCCGCCCACGATTGCGGTGAGCAGGCCAGCGGATAAAGGATGGGCCCTTCGCCCCCGCGGCGTTCAAACCCGCAGAACAATTCCGGCAACCGATGCGACTCCACGAAGAGGGAAACATCGAGCATGGCGCCCAAAAGCCGAGACGCCGCCTCCGTCTGCCCATACCGCGCCAACCCTAGCGCGATCAGCGAATTGTCGTGCGGCCAGACCGATCCGTTGTGATACGACATCGGGTTGTACCGCGCCTGATCGTCCGCCAGCGTCCGCAAGCCCCATCCGCTGAACATCGGGCGATCCATCAACCGTTCGGCGATCCGCTGAGCATGCTCGGGCCGGGCGATCCCCGTAAACAAGCATTGCCCCGCATTGGACGCCGCGACTCGGCAAGGTCGCTTCTCCCCGTCCAGCGCCAACACGTACAGTCCCAGTGTGTCATCCCAAAATGTCCGACAAAACCGCTCGCGCAGTTCCTCCGCCCGCCGGCTTAAGCTCTCTGCCCGCGTCCGGCACTCCAGCGCCTCGCACATCTCAGCCGCGCGATCGAGTGCGGCATACACGTAACCTTGTTCCTCGCACAGCGCAATCGGCCCTTCCGCCAGGGTTCCATCCGCGTGAAAAATGCAATCCCCGGAGTCTTTCCAACCCTGGTTTCTCAAGCCCCCCGGAGAATGCGACGCGTACTCCACGAACCCGTCGCCATCGGCGTCGCCGAAGCGATCGATCCACTCCAGCGCCCGCTCCACGTGCGGCCACAGCCGCGCGCAAAACTCCCGATCCCCCGTCGCTCGATAGTATTCACCCGCCAATACGATAAACAACGGCGTCGAATCCACGCTCCCGTAGTAACGCCCATACGGGACCTCTCCGGTCGCCGCCATCTCTCCCCGGCGAACCTCGTGGATGATCTTTCCCGGTTCCTCGTCCAGTACATCGACCACGCGGTCTCCTTGCGTTGCCGCCAGATAGGAGAGCACCCCGCGCGCGATATTCGGATCCAGCCACATCGTCTGTAGCGCCGTCACAATCCCGTCGCGCCCGAACACCGTGCTGAACCAGGGGATGCCGGCGTACGGGTACGGCCCGTGGTTCATCTCCGTCAGCATCAGAAGCAAGTCGCTCCGCGATCGATACAGCCAGTCATTAAACTGCTCGTTCGACGTGGTGACCTCGCACGTCGCCGAGAGGTGCGACCGCATCTCTTCCACGGAGCGCGACAGCGACCGATCAAACCCCTCGTCGCGCGCTGCCCAGACCTCTGAGGCCGTGCACTGAATCTGCAACTCCAGCACCCGCTCTTCCCGCGCGCCCAACTGCACGTCAAACTCCATTCCCTCGTCCGACATGCGATCCGGCGGCGGCTCGCAGGAGACGCGCGTGAAACGCCGCACGCCGTCCAATCCCTCGTACCCCAGCGTGAGCGCATCGTCCGTCACCGCCGGAGAAGAGAGTCGCCCCCGCCGCGTCCGCTCGATCCCTCGAATCTCAAACATATCCGCGTAATCCGCCGCCATCCGCAAGGCCAGCAAAAAACTCACCGGTTGCAGACCGAAATTTCGCAACCGCAGTTGCTCGTAGCACGTCGCATCGCGGATCAGGCGCGATCGCAAAACGTGTACGCTGCCGCGCGGGATTGCCGCCGAATGGTCCCCGTTCGCGAGATCGGGGTTCATCAGGTCCGCCGTCAGGACCAGGTTGTCTTCCCCCACGTTCGAACTAAGGAGCAGCGGACGCGACGTTCCCAGGAAAAGTTCGTACCGCGAGAGATAGCGCGTCCCCTCGTGATACAGCCCCTGTTCTCCGATTCCGGCCGGCTGCACGTCGCCATACCGATCAAATACCCCGAACGTGTCGCCATGCTTGAGCACGCGCGTGCGATCGTCCGCCCGCGACGACGCGGCCAGCACGTAAAACTGCTCATCCACGAGGATGATTTCCTGCCGATCACGCCGCAGTCGTGCTGTATTCATGGAGACTGCACAGCCTCGCGTACACGTTCAGATAATCCCGCGCCATCCGCTCCGCCGTGAAATGGCCCTCGAAATAATCGCGGCAGCGCCGTCGGTCGACCCGATCCAGCCGCCGCACCGCCTTGACGGCGCCCTCAATATCCTCCACCAGGAACCCTGTCACGCCGTCGACGACCACCTCCGGCGTCGATCCCCGCCGATACGCGATCACCGGCGTCCCGCACGCCAGCGCCTCGATCATCACCAGTCCAAACGGCTCCGGCCAGTCGATCGGGAACAGCAGCGCCGCCGCGTCCCCGAGAAACTCCTCCTTTTGATCTTCTCCGATTTCCCCCACAAACTCCACGCCCGGCGTCGTCAACAACGGCGCGATCTCCTTCTCGAAATACGCCCGATCGGCGGAATCGATCTTGGCCGCCACTCGCAATTTCATTCCCACGCGCCGCGCGATCGTGATCGCCCGGTCCAGCCGTTTCTCGGGAGAAATCCGACCCAAAAACGCAAGGTACCCTCCGCTCCCGTCGCGAAATTGATACAGGTCCGGCAAACCGTGGGGCACGGTGTCCACCCAGTTCACCCACGGTAGCGGCGCCTGCTGGGCGTCGGAGATCGACACGACCGGCATCTCCGAAAATTCCCGATAGATCGGGACCAGATCGGCGATATCCAGCCGGCCATGCAGCGTCGTGACCGTCTGCGGCCCAAACCGCCGTGAGAGCGGAAAGTGCAGGTAGTCGATGTGAAAGTGAATCACGTCGAATTGAGCCGCCCGCTGAAACACCATCTCCAGCATGACGAACAGATGCGCCAACGGGTCAGCACAGCCATTCCCCAGCCGCAGCGCCTGCTCGCAGGGCGATACCAGGCGGGCCCGCGTGTTTGAATCACCGCTGGCAAACAGCGTCACCTCATGCCCCAATTCAACCAGGGCCTCCGTTAAATAGGAAACTACGCGCTCCGTCCCGCCGTACAGCTTGGGGGGAACGCTCTCAATCAACGGCGCCACCTGCGCGATCCGCATCCCGGCTCCTCGGTTATCGAGAAGTTACACAGGCTCGCGCACGGGCTACTCGCCGCGCGCACCATCATCACTATAGGAACCTCGATCGTCCGGCCCGCTGTGACTTAGAATACGTTCGCACCGATGTCGGGATGATCGCTTAGCGATCGCCCTCATCAGATGCCAACAGCCCCGAAAGGCTGCCAACCGAAAATGTGTTTCCCGAAACCATCATCCCGCCATCGTCAACTTCGATCGACCCGTTGGTGTTGAAATCCATCGAAAATGACACGAAGTCTCCCATGGCCGTGGCGTCGATGGTCAGCGTTCCCGTGGACGAAGTCGTCTGCATGATCCCCATAAAGCCGGGGGCCGTCCCTGTCAGCGTAAATTCCACAGTCTGCGTCGTCGCGTAAACGACCCGAAAATGATCCGCTGATAACGTGGACTCCATGACGGTCAGCCCGATAGATTCATTCGCCAGGCCGGTAGTCGTGTCCGCCACCCCGTCGGGGTCGGTGAATTCAGTAATCTCCGGAATGGTTTGCGTCTCGCCGACGTTAAAGGCGGTCACCGCCTGAAGTGAGAACGAGGGCTCGAAGACCCCAACGGGAAGAAGCAGCGCCACAGGCAAACCGGCTTGCGTGAATTGGATCGTGAGGCGCTGTGACACTGGAATTACCAGATCAACGTTGAGAGGGTTCGGGTTTGGCGGATCCGGTGCATTGATATGGAGAATCGACGTCACGTCACCGCCGACTTGCCCCGTCCAAAGTCCGGCCAGGGATGACGCGGGAAGCCCGGCAGTCATGTCCGGCGGACACGCCTGGCCGGAGGCCGCGACGAGCGCCGCGGCCGCGATAAACGCCGACCACTTGCCAAGAAGTCGATGGGGGTTGTTCATGGCTCGACTCGCTTTGTAGCTGAACGATCGTCCATTTCTCTAATCCGCCGCCAGCGTCCCGGAAAGACTGCCCACCGAAAATCCGTTACCCGTCGTCATGACTCCCATCGATTCAAACTCGACGGTCCCGGTGTTGTTGAAGTCCATGGAGAACACTACGTGACCGCCCGTCGCCATGGCGTCGTACGTGAGCGTTCCCGTCGAGGAAAACAACTGTGACGATGGCATGAACCCAACGGCCGTCCCGGTAGTCGAGAACATCGTCGTCGCGGCGGTGGAGTACACGACGCGGAAATGGTCGGCCGTGAGGATCGATTCCGTCACCGTCAACGTGGTGGAATTCGTTTGTTCACTGGTCACGGTATCCGTCGCGCCGGTGGGACTAGTCACCGTGGTGGTCGAAGTGATGGTTTGTGTCTCGCCGGGGTTGAACGCCGTCACCACTTGTACGTCCAACGAAGTACCAAACGCGGAATTGACGAGCGGAAGAGTCGTGGGTCGCCCGGCGGGGTCAAACACAATCTGCACTTCTCGCGTAATATGAACTGTAGATTCCGAAGTTTGTGAATTGGGATTGGGAGGATCCGGCATGTTGAGGAGCGTGTTCAACGTGACATCGCCACTGATGGATCCTGTCCAAAGCCCGGGCAGGGATCCGGCATTCGGCATCTCCGGCGGACAAGCCTGACCGGAGGCGGCAAAGAGCGCCGCAAGTACGCTCAACGCCGACCCCTTACCGACACGAGACAGCCTCTGACTCTTCATCGCTTACTCCTTCATCCGTCGGACGAGCGGACGGAGGGCCGCCCGCACTACCTTCTTTCATTCTGCGTGCTCATCCGCCTACGAACTCGCCGCAGTGTACCAATGAGGCTCCAGATGGCAAATCTGCTTCCCAGGTTCGTCGCCGCACCGACGGTCGCCTAGTTGGCCTCCAGCGTTCCCACGACACTCCCGACGACGAAGCCGTTACCCGTACGGATGCTCATATTGGAAACGTTTGTAGAGGTCCCATTGATGTTGAAATCCGCCGAGAACATCAATTGGCCATCGACCACCGTGCCGTCAAAGGCGAGTGTACCGATGGACGAAGTCGTCGACGACGACGACGGGAAATTAGGGGCCGTCCCGGTCTGGTTGAAAATCCCAACATTCGCCATCTCGTAAACGACATGAAAATGATCCATGGTCGCCGTGGACTCGACGACGGTGAAGGTCGTCGTAAAGGTGAATTCAAGGGTGTTGGTGTCCGCCGTACCGGAAGGAATCGTGTCGCTGGATGAGTTCGAGACCGTTTGCACCTCCCCGACATTAAAGACCGTCACTGATTGTTCAGAAAATGAACCGCCGAAAGCCGAAACCACCAGGGGAACCTTGACAAGCCGTAAGCTGTCATCGAACACAATCTGTACGCTCTCTACGGTTTGTGCCGTGCTCTCAGAAGTCTGATCATTGGGATTGGGTGGCAGGGGCGGAAACCTGGTGTTCCCCGTCGCCTCGCCGCTGACCGGTCCCGTCCAAACCCCGGTCAGGGACGGCACCGGAACCGGCATCTCCGGCGGGCACGCCTGACCCGATGCCGCCCACAGCGCAAGGGCAGCGCATAATCCCGACCACTTGCCCAAACAACCGTACATCCGATTTTTCATGACCTCGCTCCTTCAGTTCTGCTGGGGAACGACGCCGGTCCCCGGCAGCAGCGTCCCGCTCAAGCTCCCCACCGCAAAGCCATTGCCCGTCGAGGTGTTCCCCGACAGGGTTCGTACGGAGGTTCCGTTGTTATTGAAATCCATCGAAAACATCACCACGCCCCCGTCTGCCGTGGCCTCCACGATGAGCGTTCCGGTCGACGATTGGGCAAACTCCTGCGGATCGATCGCCGGGTCGGTGAAAGTCGTCATTTGATCCGTGATATTCGTTGTCGCGTACACCACCCGAAAATGGTCCGACGTCAGGACCGATTCTGTGACCGTCAGTGTTGTCGTGAAGGTTGTTTCGCTGGTGATAGCGTGCATTGCCCCGCTGGGAGACGTGGAATTGCTGGAAAATGAGATCGTCTGCATCTCGCCGGCGTTAAAAGCCGTGACCGGCTGCGATGAAAAAAATGAGCCGAATGCCGAAACCGCCAGCGGAAGGGTCGTCGGCAGTCCTGCGTCGTTGAACCCGATGACCAGGTTCGATGAAGTAAAGCCGGTCTGGTCGAGGGTCTGATCGTTGGTATTCGGAGGCGAGGGCGCGTCTTGGATCGTGGTGACCGTCGTCTCGCCGCCAATCACTCCGGTCCAAAGCCCTGCCAAACTCGTTGCCGAACCCGGCATCTCCGGTGGACACGCCTGTCCGGACGCCGCGATGACCGCGAGGGCGGCGCAGATTGCCGACCACTTCCCAAAGCAACGAACTTGACCATTCGTCATACTCATCTCCTCAGACAGGCTGTTACGATTCGCGGCGAATCCTACTCCGCTCTCTGTCCGCACCCAAACGCATCGGACGAGGATATGCTTGGCTCGGTTGATAGGCAAGCAAGACTGGCGATGTGGTGCTTCGATTGGAATCGGGAGCGAGTTCTCCCGGCGTAAGTGTTTTACGCCATCCGCAATACTTCATTCACCAGCTTTCGTATCCCCTCAAACACCTCCGCCGGTCCCCGCCCCAACATATACGCCGGCGTCGACACAATCTTGTGCTGCTCATCCGTCACCATCTCGGTGACCGCGCAGTCGCAGTGCTGCGCTCCCATCGCGTTGATCGCCGCCGCCGTGTCCTTATCCGTCCCGATGGTCAGCTTCGGGTGCAGATCTTTCTTCCCCACGATCCGCGACAGCAGCGCCGGCGCAATGCAGATCGCCCCGATCGGCTTTTTCGCGTCGAGCATCTCCCCCGCCAGCCGCTCCACGCCGGGATTCACTGTGCAGTTCGCCCCCTGCTCGGCGAACGTACACAGATTCTTCGCCGCCCCGAACCCGCCGGGAAAAATCAGCGCATCAATATCCGCCGCCCGCACCTCCTTGATGTCCTTGATCTCCCCCCGCGCAATCCGCGCCGACTCCACCAGCACATTCCGCCCCTCCTTCGCCGGTCGCTTCGTCACATGATCGATCACCCCCGCCTGCGCCACATCCGGCGCGCAACACACCGCCTGCGCCCCCGCCTGATCGATCGCCAGCAACGTCAGCACCGCCTCATGAATCTCCGCCCCATCCAAAAACCCGCACCCGCTCAAACACACCGCGATCTTTTTCATGGCACTCCTTCCAGGTAGCGGCCGGCGCCCCTGCCGGCCGTGAGTATTGAACTAATCATTCGAGGCCCGTGAAATCACCTGTCATGAGTCAAAAGTGTAATTCCACCACGTTCTTATCCGTCAACACATGCGTCGCATGCACCTGCTGCCCATCGTGCACCGTCCCTCCCCAGATCCGCGCCCCCTTGAGCTTCTCCGCCAGGTCCTTATGCACAAGGTGCGCCATGTCGTGAACCGTCGCTCCCACCGGCAGTATGAACGGCGCCTCTTTATCCACCGGCTTGCCCGGCTTCTTCGCATACACGCGAATCACGTTCAACAGCGCGAACAACTCCGCCATCATCCCCCCCAGCCCCTCGCCCGTCGTCGCCGAAACGGCAACCGTCTTCAAATCTTCTCCGCAGAGTTCGCGCATGCCCGCAAGATTCTCCGCCGCCTGCGCCGTGTCGCACTTGTTCGCCGCCACAACCACGCGCTTCGGAAGAGCCGCCTCCTCATCTTCCTCCAGTTCAACCGTCGCCGTCGACACCGCCCGCAATCGATGTTCGCGCAAGTACGCCAGCGGCTGTTCATACTGATCGAGCAGCTCAATCGCCGACAGATCAACGACCACCAGTACAACGTCCGCCGACCGATACGCCGCCGACATCCCCGGCGGGGCGTGCCCGGTCATCAGCGGCGGCATGTCCACCAACTGGATCGGGACATCCTCATGATGCGCCATGCCCGGCACCGCCACGTGTGTCGAATACGGAAACTCCGCGATCTCCACCTTCGCATGGGTCAATGCCCCAACGATGGAACTCTTCCCCACATTGGCAGCCCCGAGCAAGACGACCTGCCCCGCCCCTTGTCGCGGCACGTGAAAGAGGTCGTGTTGCCCTCCGCCCCCCTTGGCGTGCGGTCGCTGCGTCTCTTCCCGCGCGGCCTTGAGCTTCTGCTTGAGCGACGCCTGCAACTTCTCGCTCGCCTTATGCTTCGGCACCAGCCGCAGCATCTCCTCCAGCGCCGCCACCCGCTCCGCCGGGCTGCCCGCCGAGCGATACCGCTCCTCGGCCTTCTGATACATCGGCGACTGGTTAACGGCCATTTCGGTGCAGCTCCCTCCCAGCCATCATCATATCACCTCCCCATATCTCCCTGTGAATTCTTGCCTGACGCCTCGATTCCAGGTCTTTGTGGTTGCGTCCGGGCTCTATTATTTCTCAATTGACGACTAGCCACCGGCCGCCGGCCACCTTAGTATCTCCGCCATCGCACCCGCTCGTGTCGAGCCGGGGCCACGGTGGCAGGACGCGTGGAGCACGACCTGCCGGATGTACCCACGAATCGAGTCAACTCAAATACGGAGGACCTTGTCTATGCAAAGATTTTTCACACTTGCTCTGCTTTCAGCATCGGTGGCCTTCAGCTCCGGCTGCACCACCATGGCCAAACGCGCCTTCAAGGAAGCCAAAGGCGCCGGTTCCGACGCCGAGCCGGTACCGGGTTCCGGCGGCGGCGCCTTTGCCCAGTTTCAGGGAGTGAACATCGCCGCGCCGCGGACCGACTTGGGCGGACTCGTCAATGCCGGTTTCATGAACATCCTGCCTACCGAACTGCGGAAGCACCTGACTCAGGAGAAGGACGCCCCCTTCAAGGGCAGCGGCGCGACCCTGTCCATCGAACCGGAAGTCCGCTATTTCCATAAAGGCGGCGGCCCGTTCCCGACCAAGATCGCAGTCGTCCTCTACTGGCTCAAGGCCGACGGCGCCGACTACGGTCGCATCCAGGTCGTCACCAAGAGTGAGGCGACCGGCACGGGCGACGACGACTTGGCCGCCTCCAGTGCCAAGGAACTGGCCAGTTACCTCGCAAAGCGAAAACAGGGCAAATAGCCAATCCGTTACGGGCACTGAGCCTGACCAAATTCTTGAAAATACCGAGACAGCCCCAGGCATGCCGCTGGGGCTTCTTTTTTTGCCGACGTATACTCTTAGGAAGAGTTAGCTCGGCCCCATTCCCGCACGAGCCGAAAAAACCAAGAGACCTCCCGGCCTTTGGCCAATAGCCAAGGGCTAATGGCTCATGGCATTCGCAATGGCTGGTATCCTCCCAATCCTGTTCGGACTGCTACCGGTATTTGCCGATCCTCCCCCTGAACGCCCTGCCGATCGAAAACCCGACGCGGCGGATGCCACCTATTTCAACATCAGCTTCCAGGCCCAGGAGGCCCTCGACCGCGCCGAGCAGAACCTGCCCGCCGTGGCGGGCGCCCCCGATGCCGACTGGGCCGACGCCGCCCGCGCCTTCCACGAAATCGGTGAGAAATTCGGCGCCAGCCTGATCGCCGAGCCGGGCGCGCCGTCGCGCCTCTACATCAGTGTCCGCGAGTTCGTCAACCGCAAGATCGCCGACTGGCCGGCGGAGGGCCTCGCCGCCTACCGCGCCGCATTCGAATCCTCCGCCGCGGCCGCGCTCGCCGAACTGCAGAACCCCGCGGACATCGACGCCCGCGTCCGACTCGCCGAACGCTTCTACGCGACGAACGCCGGCGCGCAGTCGCTCGACCAGGCCGCCGAACTGGCCATGGAAAACGCCGACTTCGAAGCCGCTCGCCGCTGGTACGAGCGTCTCCTCGCCGACCATCCTGACCGCGAACAATTTGAATCGCACTGGAAAGCCAAGCTCGCCCTTTGCCTCGCGCATCAGGGCGACCTCGCCCCACTCGAAAAACTGATCGCGTCCTTGCCGCCTTCCGACAATCTGCGTGCATCGGCGCCATCTGTGGATAAATCCGTCGACTGGGCCGGCAAGTCCCAACCACTCAGCGACTTCCTCCGTTTAACACTCGACCAGTGCCGCCGCGACGGCACTCCCGACCCGGTCTCCGCTCGCCCCGAACTCCTCGGCGGCGCACCCCATCGACGCGGCCAATTCCCCACCACCGCCTCCGCCGAAGCCCGCTGGTGGCGCTTCAACGCCTTTGGCCGCCTTCTCACCGGCGAAATCGCCGAAGGCTACGAATCGCGAATCGCCCGACTCGAAGCCTACCACCGCGCCCTCACCAGCGGCCGCCTCCTCGCCTCCCAACCCGTCGCGGCCACCGAACCCTTAATCCCTCAATCCCTTAATCCCTCAATCCCTCTTATTTTCCTGCACGACGCACGCAGCGCCTGGGCCATCGACCCGCAAAACCCCGACCGGCCCGTCTGGCAATTCGATCTTTCCCAGGTCCTCCCCGCCCCCGCGCCGTGGAATGCCGAGGAATCCGCTCCCCCGCTCTACACCAGCCTCTATGCCAACGGCCGTCTCTATGTCCATTTTGAGCGCGAAATCACCGACACCGGCAGCGACCACATCACCGCCGCCTCCACGCTCGTCTGCCTCGACGCCGCCAATGGCTCACTGATCTGGCGAAACGACCTCGACGGTTTCGTCTCTCCCTTTGAGGAGGCCCGCCTCGACGGCGCGCCCATCCTTCACCGTGCCGCGCTATACGCTGTCGCCCGCCGCCGAAAACCCTTCGGCTTCGAAGCCTGCTACCTGATCCGCCTCGACCCCGCCGATGGCCGACTCGTCTGGTCCGTCCATCTCGGCGAAGCCGCGACCGGCAGCTACGGCTACTCCCGCGCCACCCTCACCTTCCCCGCCGCGCAGGGTGATCTTGTCTTTGTCCCCACCAACCTCGGTGGAGTCGCCGCCGTCTCCACTTCCACCGGTCGCGTGGCCTGGGCCCATCAATACGATTCGCGATTCGGCGCGAACGAAGGCGCCGTCTGGCCCGATACCACGACCCGACCCTTGCGCGCCTGGCATTACAACAGCGCGATGCTCTGGAAAGACGCCGTCGTCTGTATGCCACTCGATAATGACGCGATACTCGTCCTCGCGCAGGATGACGGCCGCGAACTCTTCAAGATCCCCGCCGACTCCATACATCGCCCGCAAACGCTCGTCGGACTCGCCGGAAACTGGCTCTATACCGCCGGAACGCAGGTCGTCTGCTACGACCTCGCCGCCCGGAAAATCGCCTGGCAGCGCCCCCTCGAACTCGGCCAGCTCTTCGGCCGCGGCGCGCTCACCACCACCGGTCTCTTTCTGCCGACTGACCGCAGTCTGCTCCACTACCCCCTCGACGGCGGCCCCGCCCGCCACTACCGCTGGTCGATCGAAGACGCCGGAAATCTTCTCGTCCTTCCCGACCAGATCGTTGTCGCCGCCCCGAACTCGGTCTTCGGACTCGTCGCCCGACAGGACGCCTTCGCCCGACTCGATCGACGAATGCAGGAGCGACCCGATGATCCCCTCATCGCCTTCTCCCTCGCCGAACTCGCCTTCAACACCGGCGAGTACCAGCGCGGTCTCGACGCCGTCCACTCCGCCGTCGACCGCGTCGGCGGCTTCGCCCGCCTCACCGACGAACCCCTCCGCCGCCGTTTCTTCAAAACCCTCACCCAATTCGCTACGGCTCTTCTTGAAGACGCGCCGGATGAACGCGACTCTGACGCAGCCCCCTCAATCCCTCAATCTCTTAATCCCTCAATCCCTCGCCTTCAAACCGCCGTCACCCTCCTGAAACTCGCCGGCCAATGCCCGCCCGGCCCCGCCGACCGCGCCACGCAGTGCCTTCTGCTCGCCCGCGCCCTGCTCGAATCCAATGACCAGCCCGGCGCTGTGCAGGCCTATCAAAGAATCCTCGCCGATCGCGGCCTCCGACGGCTCAAGCTCGAACTCCGTCCCGTCTTGCGGCCGCCCTGGCGCGCGCGCGACGACGACGCGGAGCGACAATCAGACGACGCCGATGGCCCCACCGTGGACCTCGCGCCCGCCGTCACCAGTTGGATCGCGAGGATCATCAAGCTCCACGGCCCCGAAGCCTACGCCGCCGTCGCGCGCCAGGCCGCCGACCGGCTCGAAATCGCCCAATCGCAAATCCAGCGCGGCGGCGCGAAGACCGATGCCTCGAACCTGCTCGAAGTCGCCGATGCCTTCCCCAACAGCCCCGCCGCGCTCGAAGCCCTTGTGACCCATGCCGACTATATGACGAAGCGCCTCGACTGGCCCGCCGCCGCCCGTTCCTACCGCCGCGCCCTGACGAGCGCGGAATCCAAAAGAGTTTCCGAAGACGACGACCCTTCGGCGCATTCTGAAATGACCTATCCCGACCTGATCCGCCGCTACGCCGACGTATTAATCGCCGCCGACCGCCCCGCCGACGCCGCCGCCTGGCTCCACCGCGGCGCCCGAGATTATCCAAATCACCGCTTCGCCTCCTCTTCCCCTCAATCCCTTAATCCCTCAATCCCTCAATCCCTCGTCTCCTTCTCCGTCTACGGCCGCCTCCGACTCGGCGATCGCGACTTCACCGATCCCGCCAACAACATTGAACTGCCGCCGATCACCGACACTTACCACCGCCTCTTCCCCGACCGCGTCTCCGTCCTCGAACCCCTCTTCCCCGACCTCCCCGACACGCGCTGGGACGCGCTGCTGACCTACGCCGGCCGTCAGGTCGAAGCTCGCCACCCCGCGACCGGTCGAAGCCTCTGGTCCAAGCCGTTTCCCAGTTCCGCCCAACCCGTCCTGGTCGGCATGGACGCGGACCGCTATGTCTTCGCCACGCCGTACCGACTCTTCGCGCTGACGCGCACCAGCGGTCAACTCGCATGGCAAGTCGGTGAGGAGCCGCCCGACGACGTCCACGCCGACCCCGAGTCGCTGCCCGCTTATGCTCAATACTTCTTGACTCCGCGCCGACTCTTCGCCGCCACGGACCGCGGCGCGCTCAACTGCACAGACGTAAAAACGGGCAATCTCGTCTGGGAAAACAAATCCGCCGGTTCTCCCTCCGGCCAGCTCCTCGCCGACGACGATTCTTGCTGCTATGGCGTCTGGCAGGGAGGCAATCATTCCATCAACGTTCTCGACGCCGCGACCGGCCGCCTCATTCGCCAACTCACGAGCGATGAAAAAGGCCCCGCCCAGTCCCTGCACTGGACCACCGACCTCGGCCCGCGCGGTCTGCTCGTCGTCCGCTCCTCGACAATCGAGCGATACGATCTCGCCTCCGCGAAGCCCGTCTGGAGGATCGCCGTCCCCGAACATTTCGTCGCCGCGACGTTGCAACTCAATGCCGATAGCCTCATCGTCAGCGCCGACGGCCGCCGCCTGACCTGTTTCGACCTCGCCGACGCCGCCGTCCGCTGGCGCTCGTCGCCCTTTGCCGGGGAAGCGGGCTCCCTCTGGTGTCGCCAGGCCGCAGGCGTGCTCTACGTCGCCTCCGACGTCGCCCTCCTCGCGTTGGACGCCGACGACGGTCACACCCTCTGGACCGCGCCTTGTCCCGCCGCCCGAGCCGTGCAGCCACCGCGCCTCCTGAAAGATCGGATCATCGTCATCACCCCGGAAGCTCCTCCGAAATCAAAAAACCGCCGCCGCGACAAAGCGCCCGAACTCGATGACGGCGAAGCCGCGCAATACCATCTCCAGGCCTTCCACCTCGACAACGGCAAACCCGCGCCGCTCGAAGGCAAGCACCCCATCGAGTCTCCGAACGCCGTCGGTCCCATCGTGACCGAGCCCATTGCCTCCTTCGGCGGTCTCTTCCTCCGCGACAACGCCCTCCTCCTTCTCGACGCCAACCGCCTCATCGGATACGTTGCGAAGAATGACGAGTGATGTGCAAATCGCGGCGTTCGTCGAACCTTCCTTCGGCGAAAACGCCTACGTCGTCTGGCGCCGCGATGCCGGGCCCTGCTGGATCATCGATCCCGGTCTGCCGCCCTCGGCGAAGGGAATACTCCGCCACATCGCCGAAAAAAAACTCCAACCCGACGCCCTCGTCCTCACCCACGGTCACGCCGATCACATCGCCGGCATTCCCGAAATCTTTCAGGCCCTCGGCCCGCTCCCCGTCTGGATCGCCGCGGAGGAAAAACAGGCCCTCACCGATCCGCGCTTCAACCTCTCCGCCGACATGGGCCTGCCCTTCGCCCCCAATGTCGAGAGCGCCCGCGACCTCGCGCCGGGCACGACGCTTGATCTCGATGACACCACCTGGCACATCCTCGACGTTGCCGGTCACTCCCCCGGCGGCCGCGCCCTTTACTGCGCGACGGCCGGGCTCGTCATCGTCGGCGACGCCCTCTTCGAAGGCTCCATCGGCCGCACCGATTTCCCCACCAGCGACCACGACACCCTCATCCGCAACATCAAGCAAAACCTCTTTACCCTCCCCGATGAAACGAAGGTCTACTCCGGCCACGGCCCCGTCACCACCATCGGCCAGGAACGCCGCTACAACCCGTACTTGCAATAGACAAAAAGATTCAAATCTGAAGTGATTGCTCACCGCGACTACTCAAACCGCAACGCCTCAATCGGATCCAGCCGGCTCGCCCGCCACGCCGGATAAAACCCGAAGAACACCCCCGTCGCGAACGCGAACCCCAGCGCAATCCCCGCGATCCAGTACGAGAACGCCGTCTCGTAGCCCTTCCACGACGTCAGGAAAAAGCTGAACCCCCATCCTCCAAACATCCCCACGATCCCGCCGAGCGTGCACAGCACAATCGCCTCGATCAGGAACTGCATCATGATCTCCCCCCCGCTCGCCCCGATCGCCATCCGCAGACCGATCTCCCGCGTCCGTTCCGTCACGCTCACCAGCATGATGTTCATGATCCCGATCCCCCCGACGATCAGCGACACGCTGGCAATCATCTTGAGCAGCCACGTAAAGGACTCGCTCGACTGCTCTTTCACCGCCGCCGACTCCGACAACGCGAAAATGCGAAAATCGTCCGGCTCCTCTTCGCTCAACTTATGCCGCTCGCGCAAGAGCCGCCGGATCTGATCCTCCGCGACCTTCGGATCCACCCCAAACGCCGCCGCCGCCAGGAGCGTCTGCGAGACCTCCGCCCCCGCGATCCGCCGCTCAAACGTCGAATACGGAAACAAAATCACATCGTCGTTGTCGCGCCCGTCGCTCTGTCCTTTCGACTCCAGCAGCCCCACAACCGTGAACCGGCTGTTCTTGACCGAAATCTCCTCGCCCACCGGATCGATCGACCCGAACAACTCCCGCGCCGTCGTCTGTCCCATCACGCACACCGGCTTCTTCGCCGTCTCGTCCGTCTCTTCCATCCGCCGCCCGGACACCACCTCCCAGCGCCGGATGTCGTGATAATTCGGATAAACCCCCTGCACCGACGCCGAATAGTTCCCGAAGCTCGACCGCACCTGCAGCGTCATGCGATTGGACGGCGTCGCCGCCCGCACCGCCGGGCATTGCTCATTGATCGCGTTCGCATCGTGCTTGGTCTGCTGGGGCTTGCTCTCCTTGTCCGCCACCCGCAGGCCCTGCGTCTGCGCCCCGAAGTTGCGGATGAACATCCAGTCGTCCCCCAGCCGGGCGATCTCGTCCTCAATCCGCATCTTCGTCGCCTGCCCCATCGCCACCAGCGTAATCACCGCTCCGACGCCAATGACGATCCCCAGCATGGACAGCGCCGTCCGCACCTTGTTCTTCCCCAGGCTGATCCACGCCTCGGCAATTAATGTCGATGGATTCATGTCACACCAGACTATGCAGCCCGCGCCTCTTCTTTCGCTATTCGCTATTCGCCATTCGTCATTTTAGTACGACCACCCACTCTTCCTAGTATGAACGTACGCCCGCCCCGCCTCCTTCGCGCTCGCCTCCACCACCTCCCCCACATAAATCACATGATCCCCCGCCTCGCATCGCCCCCGCACTCGCACCGACAACCGTGCGACCTGATCGGCAATCTCAATCCCGCACGCCACTTCCTTCACCGCCAACCCCGCAAACGCATCCTGCCCCAGCTCAAACCCCTTCCCAAAATGCCTGAACATCGCCGTCGGATCCTCCCCCAGCAAGTTGATCACGAACTCCCCCGACGCCTCAATCAACCCCTCGATCGGTCGCCCCCTCCGAATCGCCACGCTGATCATCGGCGGCTCAAACCCCGCCTGCTGCACCCACGACCCCAGCATCCCCGTGCACTTTTCCCCCGACCGCGCCGTCACAATCGCGCACCCGCTCGGTATCCGCCCCAGCGCCCGCCCCACCTGTTCCCGCATCGCCTCATCCATAAACACTCCCACCTGTCTTAGCCGCCCGCGCCTCCCTCTCCCTCTTGGAAAGAGGGCCGGGGTGAGGGTCCGAACACCACGTGCACTCTCCGCGCGCTAACTCTTCCGCAGCTTGTACACCAGTACTTCGCCTTCCTCTTCCTTCCTCCATGTCCGCAACGGCGCGTCGGCACTCTTATGCCTGCGAAAGTCCGCCAACAATGATTTCTCTATTTCTGTCGCCCGGCTCATTTCTGGATCATCCACGACCCATACCTGTGCCCTGTTCACAGGTCGCATCGCCACCGCAATCCCCTCACTGACCGGCCAACGCCGTTCCAACCCTGCGTAAAACGCCACTGGCGACCGCTGCGGTGCCGCCAACACGACATCGCCCTTCGCCGCCTGCCCCGCAATCCACGCCCCTGCCTCCCGCTGCCAATCCGCACCTTCCTTCGCCGGTCGTAAGTCATAATACGCCATCGGCCCAATCGCAATCAGAGCCGCGACCAGTAGCGGCCGGCGCCCCGTAGTGGCCGGTGCCCCTGCCGACCGTAGTCTACCCAGTGCCTCAGCCTCGCGCATGGCTCGCGCCTCACCTTTCGCTATTCGCCCTTCGCTATTCGCCATCCTTTCCGCCATCCATAGCGCCACCGCCACCAACCCCGCCGCCGCCCACGGAATGGCGAGCGCAGCCGGGATCATCAAATACCGCTCGCTCACCACCCCATACTGCATCCCCCGCGCCTGCGCCGCGATGACTTGTAGCAGCGCCGCGATCACCACCAACCGCCGCACCGCCCGGTCGCTCCGCGCCGACCCCGGCCAGAAAAACCCCACCAGCGCCAGCGTCGACAGCACATACCGCCCCGACCGGCTCCACCCCCCCAGCATCTTGATCGGTGCATCCCACCACGTCACCGGCCCTGCAACCTGAGTTCGTTGATGCACCTCTCGGTTCTTCCATTCCGCATTCTGCATTCCGCATTCCGCATTTTCCCACCATCTGCGTCCATCTGCGCCATCTGCGGATTCCGTCTCTTCCGTCCCCCAAAACAAATCCTTGATCGACTTGTTCGGCATCACCTTCCCCACGGCAATCGAATACGGCGCCACCACAATCACAAACGCCGCCACGACCACCCCCACCCGCGCCACTCGCCGCGAAAGCACCACCCGCGCCGCCGGCCACAGCAAACAAACCACGACGGCCGCCACCGCCCCCAGCGCCTCCTGCCGCATCCAATACGCCAGGCCACAAACCGCCCCGCAAGCAACCAGCGACCTCCATCTCGTCCTCTGTGCCTCTGTGCCTCTGTGGTTCAGATTTTCTTCGATTCGCCGGTTCGTTTGGCCCATCGCCCGAACCCCCAGCAGCAACCCGCCCAAATACAACGCCAAATGCGGCGCATCCGACAACACATCACTCGACACCGAAACGAGCTGCGGCCAGAACGCCGCCAACAGCGCCGCCACCAATGCGGTCCGCGCATCAAACAACCGCCGCGTCAGCAAATAAATCAGTCCAACGACCGCAACGCCCCCCAGCACCGCAATAATCTGCCCGCAAACCTCCCACGAAACTGCCGCGTTCTCGGAAATCGACCGACCAATCAACGAATGCAACCCCAACAGCAAAATCGAATACCCCGGCTGCTTCGTCTGCCCCCGCAACTGCACCAGCGGCTCAACCGCCAGCTTCTCCGCATACTCAACGAAAAACACGCCATCCCGGCTGATGCACGGCAGCCGCGCAGCCCCCTGCACCATCACCGCCGCCCCGACGATCATGCATAGCGCAAGCATCCCGCGCCGCCACCCCGCGCCCGTCTCCACGCGATCCGGTTCCGCATTCCGCATTCCGAATTCCGAATTCCGCATTTGAACTGATCCTACCCACACCACCGCGCGCCATCCACCACGCGACCGGTGCTTTGGCGATTCGGTGACCTGACTTTTTTTTATTTTTCTTCATTCCCCTAACCCCCGACCCGGTCGCAACATGACCGGTTTTCCTGGGAAAAACGCAAATCCGCGCCTTGCCTTCCCCGACCGCGCGCCTATTCTCGAAATGCATTGCGGGCTGTCCGCGGCGCCAGATCAGAACCACGCCCGCGAGGGCGTGTCGAGTGGCGCTCGAATGTCGCGTGGCCTGGCGATCGCAAGAAAGGGCCGCACCCTGACAAAGTAGGTCAGGCCGATTCCGGTGTGCCGGGAGAGACCTGCTATCAAGGCTGCGAAGAAAGTCTGCGCACAGGACCAGAGAAAAGGAGGACCCCATGGATCCGTCGACCCAACCCAACGACCAACAGCAACAGGACCGCGCCCTGCTCGACGATTTCCAGCGCGAACTGGTGATTGAGATGCGCCAGCGCCTGAAGGCCGGCAATCTCGACAACGCCGATCTCTGCAAGTTCGCCGACAAGTGCGCCGTATTTCAAAAAATCGCCAACGACCGTGACAAAACCGCCATCGCCCGCGATCGGCAGGTCGACGGTCGTGAGCGGCTGGCCGTTTCGCGCGAACGGGTGCTCGTCTCCCACCAGCGCGTGTCCGCCATGTACCACATCGCCCGCGCCCGCAATGACACGCAGCTCGAAATCGCCCAGCTCCGCGCCGAGGCCGCCAAGTCGAAGCATCGCCCCGACCATCCGCAAAGGGACGAAGACGACCCCCTCGCCCCCTTCGGTCGCAAAAAGGATGGCACGCCCTACACCGAAGCGGAGTTCGACCAGTCCCTCAACGAGGCCATTCGCGGCATCTGGGGCCTGAAGCCCATTAATCCGAAGTCCTACATGCCCTGGGAAATGAAACGCGCCCCCGACGGCACCCTCGTCGCCCCCGATGATCCCGCCGTCACACAGATCCGAGCCCCGAGCGCCAGTCGCAAATCGGCCGTGGCGAACGATGGGTCCGACAACGAAGTATCACCCGATTCGGCTTGCCGTTTGGCGGATTGTTCATCACCAGACGAGCCGATTCCGCGCGAACCTTGCCCCTCGCGATCGGATTTCGCTATTCGCCATTCGCCATTCGCTATTGAACCCGCTACGACTGGCTCTTCTTCCAGTCGCTCAGAAACCGCTCCAGCCCGATATCCGTCAGAGGATGGTTGAGCAGTTGCTTGAACACCCCGTACGGCATGGTCCCGATGTCCGCCCCCGCCTTCGCCGCCTGCACGACGTGCAGCGGATGGCGCAGGCTCGCCGCCAGGATCTCGGTCTTGAAGTTGTAGTTGTCGTAAATGCAGCGGATCTCGTCGATGAGGGCCATGCCGTCATGCCCGATGTCATCCAACCGCCCGAGAAACGGCGAGCAGAACGTCGCCCCGACCTTCGCGACGATCAGCGCCTGCGTCGGCTGGAAGATCAGCGTACAGTTCACCTTGATCCCCTCGGCGACGCAGATCTTGAGCGCCTTGACGCCCTCCGGAATCGTCGGCAGCTTCACGATGATGTTCGGCGCGATCTTCACCAGCTCCCGCGCCTCTTTCATCATCCCGTCGCACTGCGTGGACACGACCTCCGCCGACACCGGCCCGGGGATGATCTCGCAGATCTGCTTGACGAGCGTCTTGAAGTCCTTGCCCTCCTTGGCCACAAGGCTTGGATTCGTCGTGATCCCATCCACAATCCCCAGCGCCGCCCCCGCCTTGATCTCGTCCAGATTCGCCGTATCCAGGAAGAACTTCATGACGCCTATCCTTCTACTTTCGTCATTCGTAATTCGTAATTCGACATTCGCCCTACGCCGTCTGCCCCAACGTCGCCAGTTCGCGCTCGACATCCTCCGCGCTCAGCGCCTCCCCCCGGTTCAGCCGCGCGACAATCTCCGCCACCCGCCGCTTGCCCTCCTCCTTGCGCCCGTCCCCCAGGAACCCGTCGAAAAAATGCTCCCCCGCCATCGCCCGGTTGATCTCCCGCTCCTTGTTGTGCTCGTCCAGCTCCGTGAAATACACGACGCGATACTGCCGCGCGTAATCCGCCTCGCGGTAGATCTCAAACATCGTCCGATCGCTCGCCGTCGCCATGCCAATAGGTTAGTCCGAATGACGGGCTCGAACAAGCGCAGACCACTCCCCTCGGCTCTCTGCTCTCTGTGCCTCTGTGGTGATTATCTGCGGTCTTGGCGTTTCGACTCTTCAGCCGCGATACTGGCTGCGGATGATGTCGCTCGCCTGATTGCTCGGCAGGTCCAGCGCCCCCAGCGCCTGCGAGGCCGCCGTCCGCAGGACGAGGTCCTTCTCGTTCTTGGTGAACTCGATCAGCCGCGCGACCAGATCCGTCTCCCCAAGCAGATTGGCGTTGCGCCGGCCGGACTCGGCCAGCGCCGCGAACTTCGCCACCCGCTCCGCCTGCGCGTGGGCCGCGTTGAACGCCGCCTCACCCAGCGCCGCCTGCGCGTCGGCGCTCGACGCCAGCGACAGCACATTCGCACTGCGAACCCGCAGGGCCTCCGACGGGCTGCCCAGCGCGGTGATCAGCGCCGGCGTCGCCCGCGAAATGTCGTAGACCTTCGTGTTGCTCAGGCCGATCATTCGCAGCACGTCCGCCGCCTGCAGCGCCAACCCCATCGACATATCCCGCGACAGCGGGCTCATGCCCAGCGCCTGCGCCGCCCGCCCCACGCGGGCCAGCACCTGCTGATTGATCTTCTCCGCGTCCCCGAGCTGCGTCACTTCCGTCGGCAGGATCTCCACGCCCGCCCCGGCCCGGCTCGCCGCAATCGCCCGGTTCATTTGTCCTTCCTTGGCGACGATCAGAATCGGCGTCGTCACCGTCGGCAGGTCCTTCCGCAGCGACTGAACCGTCTGCACCGCATCGGGCTCCGTCATGTCGCTGGCCAGCAGGATCAGATCAAACGACGAAAGATTGGCCTTCAGCCCATGCTCGCGGGCTTTGTTGTAGTCCGCGCCGACCGCCGACTCGAAACCCAGGCCGGTCAGGATCGCCGCGAAGGCATTGCCGCTGGAAGCGTCGGGATCGACGACCAGCGCCGACTGCCGGCCCGATTGGGCCAGCGCCTCGGCCAGCACCGGCACGACGTTGTCCGCGCCCTGGAAGCTCGTGGTCGGAAGCGCGCGCCCCAGGGCCAGCGCCGCCTTGATCCGCACCTGTTTGCTGGGGAAGGCCAGCGTCTGTACGAGCGGTTGCTTGATATCTTCCGCGCCAACCAGGCTCGGTGCGCCCGCCGTCTCCGACAGCGCCGCGATCGCGCCCAGCGCCACGCCCGCATCGCGGTCCTTGAACGCCTGTTGCAAGACGAGGTGGTTGTACTTCGGACCCGCCGCCCGCGCAAAGTAGATCGAGCGCGGATACCCTTCCGGTCGCGTGCCATCCTTGGCGGCCAGTTCGTCGGGCAGTTCGCTTTCGACGTTCAGGCCGAGCTTGGCTTCGCGCCGGAAATTGGCCGCGATCCACAGGGCCGTCGAGTCCGTATTGTCCGGATGGGCAAGGAGCGCCTCTTCGCAGGACCGCATGGCCATGATGTCGTTGAAGATCGGCGCCGGCACTTCGATCAGCCGCAATTCGCCCTCGCGCAAGTACCAGATGTTCGCGGTGTCGCGCCGCGCATCGGCCCGCAGCGATTCGATGTTGTTGTAATAATTGGCCGCCAACTCGTGGAAGAGTTGCGAGCGATTGCCGGACGTATCCCCCAGCGTCGCCATCGCCTGCTTCGCCGCGGCGCGAGTCTCGGCGGTCGCCTTGGAGTCGTCGGCCACCTTGGCCAGATATGGCAGCGGTTGGCGATAGCCGATCTGCGCGGCCGCCGCGATCAGGACCTGCCGCGTGATATTGTCTTCCATCTCCAGCGCAATGCACAGCGGATTCAAGGCCGCCCGGCCGATCTGCGGCAGGAGTTGGATGACCGCCGGGTGCAACGAGCGCTTGTCGGGGTTCTGAAGAATCTGAATCAGGTGCGGGACTGCGTACTCGCCCGATTCCTTCAGGCGGCTCGCGGCGTTAAAGGCCACGCGCGGCGGACCGGCGAGCTTGGCGACGTTGGACGCGATCTCATACGGATCCATCCGCAGCATCTCCTCGCCGCGGCCCAGGATTTCGAGAAAGCGCTTGGCGGATGCACCCACTTCCGCGTTCGAGATCAGCTTGATAAGGATCGCGTGACGATTTTGGTTGGCCCGCGCCAGTTCCAGCAGCGCGACCGGATCGGGGTTCGATTCGTCGAGGGCCTTGAAGTTCGCGTCGGCGTAGGCAAAGCGGCCGATCGCCGCGAAGTGCCAGCCATCCTCCGCAAGCGTCTTCTGTTTGCGGCCTGCCAGGACCTTTTCCATGATCGCCTTGACGGCGGCGGGCGCATCCTCGCTCTTGGCCCACGCCTCCAAGCGCAGCGAGCCGGTCCGATCGGCCATCAGCGCCAATCGAAGCTCCGAGAGGTTCATGGCGGCGACCGCCTCAAAGCCCTTGGCGGCAGCGTCCTTCTCATCGCGCTCCAGCGACCGACTGGCGCCCTGCCATTCGGTCCATGCCTGCTCGCTCTGACCGACCATGTCCTCGGTCAGTTCCTGCCCCATGACAGGAGTAGTAATGATGAAGGCCGTGCTCAGAAGGAGCGCGGCGACAACGCGATGCGCGAAGCTGAATCGGACCAACATGACAATACCTCCGCTGATCTTCTTCGGACGGACGGCGTGACGACTAGCCTTTGTGGCACCGGCAATCCTGCCGGTGCATCGCTTAGGCTGGTAGCGTATGTTTCCAGGACCCCACCCGGTCCTGCAACTCGGCGGGCGCCGGCGGTCTTCGACCACCGGCGCGAACAAGCGCCCGAAGCATCTTATTATACAGAACTTAAGGGGCTAATCAAGCGGAGAGGGTGCTCGTCGACGAGAACCGTAACTCCTAGTCCTAGAACGTTTAGCTTAGGGTCGTGGCAAGCAAATCTCTCAACGCGGCCGGCGCTTTGGGGCGCACAGCGCTTTGGCGAGCGCGGCGAGGTGGGCGGGGGTGGCGCCGCGGCGGCCGGCGAGGATGTTCGCACCGGCGGCGACGACGGTCTTGGCGCGGGCGGCGAAGTCTTCAGGGGATTCGGGGTAGACGGCGCGGTTATCGATGAGTTGCGGGTGACCGGCGTCGAGGGCGCACCAGATCGGAATGTCGGGCGCGGATTGGCGGAGGAGGGCGACGACTTTTGCGGCCGAATCGGGGGACTGACCGTCGCAGCCGAGGGCGAGGAGTCCAGAGGGATTGGCAGGCAGGGACGCCTGCCCCACTTGGGACACCTGCCCCACTGGCTCCATCAGCGCTGCGCACATTTGCGGGACACTCACGCCGAGCGTGGTTTCGGTCTGGTCGGGGCCGGCGTCGAAGGCCATCGTGGCGATGACGGGCAGGATGGTCGCGCGGGCGGCGCGGACCGCGATTTGCAAGGCGGCGAGTTCGGCGAAGCCGCGGAGGACGAGGGCGTCGACGCCGCCATCGGCGAGGGAGCGAGCCTGGGCTTCGTAGGCGGCGGCAAGGTCTGATTCGGATATCTCGTCGAGCATCCGCAATTGCTGGACCGGTCCGATCGCGCCGAAGACGTAACGGCCCTTCGCAGGGAATTCCGCGACGGCCTGGCGACAAACCTCCGCGCCGCGGCGGCAGATCTCGGCGGCGCGCTCGGATGTCAGGCCTTCTGTTTTCGGTCGTTGCGGCTGCGCGAGGACATTGGCGCTTTCCGTCATCGTTACGAGGACGTCGATGCCGGCATCCAAAAAGGCGTCAGCGATATCGCGAACGGCGTCGGGCTTCTCCAGATTGGCGAGTTCGCAGAAATCGGGTCGATCCCAGCCGCGGGCGACAAGCTCGGCGCGCGTGTCACCGGCGGCGATGAGAACGCGATGACGAAGGGCGGGGAATTCGAGAGGCATGGGGGCATTGTAACCAATGACGAATTACGAATGACGAATGACAAAAGCGCGCAGCCTCTTTCCGGACGCAGCGTTATAGGGTTTGGAGAGGCGACCAGGCGCTGCCGGTCCCATGATTATTGAGCCGAGGGGGCAGGAGGAATAAATAACCGTAGGCGCTGGATTTTTCAGCGCCGTCTACCGAATAGTAGTAGAGCGGCTGGCCCTTTTGGAGGCGAGCCGGTGGAAGTGCACCTGGAGAAATTCCCATGCACGCCCGCCGGATCTCCGGAGAGGAAAGCGCCCGCCGACCTCTTTTACCCTTTGTTTTCCGTACTCTTTTCACGACCCCGACCGGCACCCGGCGCGGACGCCGAGTTCATCGGGAGTATCTCGATGCGGTACTCGTCGTCGGCGCGATCGCCCTGCTTCTGGGGTTCGTGACCGGCTGCGGGACGACGCTGCTGCCGACCGACGAGAGCGCCAAGCGGGCGCCGCTGACGAACGGCGAGGTCGCGCCGGTGCAGAGCCCGGTCTATGAGGATGGCAACGACAACAGCGAGTTCACGTCGGCGCAACCGGCGACGCTGCCGGCCGACGGTGAGATCGTGATCGAAGGCGCGATCGAGGTGGACGGCGATATCGATGTCTACACGCTGGGGCCGGCGTCGGCGGGCGATGTCGTCGTCGCGGACGTCACCGGCAACGGCGGCCTGAACGCCGTCGCGGCGCTGTTCAACGGCGAGTCGGAGTTGATTGACGCGAACAACGATCGGTCGTACTACGCGGGAAACCTCAACCCGTTTATCAGTCAGACGATTCGCCAGGATTCGCCGAATCTCTACCTCGGCGTTGCCGCATCCACGGCGACCCACTTCGCGTCCTCTGGCGCACCCACGGGTTCGTACAGCATCCGACTCAGCCGGCGACCGGCCGGGACGGTCAATCCGCCGCGGCCGCAGTTGGTGTGGCTGGACTTCGAGGGCGGGGAGAGCGTGCAGATCGCGTGGGAGCCGGTGGTGGTGATGAACACCTTCAGCGCGGAGGCGATGTCGAGCCGCTACGCGGGGCAGACGGACTACATCATCGATCGGCTGATCGCGCAGATGCGGCAGGACCTCGCGCCGTACAACGTGACGCTGCTGGACAGCAAGCACCACACGCGGCCGACCGAGGCGCACTCGCGGCTGTTCTTCGGGAATTACAACGCCAGCTATCTGGGTCTGGCGGACAGTGTAGACACCGGCAACAACATGCTGACGCAGGAGGCGATCATTTACTCGGAAGACCTGGCGATGTTCGAGAGCCTCGAGCCGACGGTGGACGAGGCGGCGCAGGCGCTGGCGAACATTGCGGCGCACGAGCTGGGGCATTTGCTGGGCCTGGAACATACCTCGGAATCGGGCGACCTGATGGCGACGGCGTCGTCGGCGCGGCAGGTGCTGGAAGTCGACGCGGAGTATCGGCGGGCGCGGCTGGAGCCGACGATCTTCCCGGTCGGCTGGCAGAGCAGCGGGGCATTGCTGCTGCTCAACCTCGGGCGGAGCGCGGCCAACAATGGCCGATGGATGCTGGACGACCTGATCCCGGCGAGCAACCTGGGCCCGATGCGCGACGCGCAGGGGATACCGGATATACCTTTCTCAATGTGCGGGAAGTGCACGGGGGAAGGGTGCCGGTAGTCGTCTACTCCGTAAAGGAAGAAGACTTATCCGCAGATGACGCAGATGGACACAGATGGGAAGAGTGGATCATGCGTTTGTATTCGAGGCGCGGACCTCCAAAGTTTACGAGCAGTCCGAGGGGATACCCTGTGGCCTTAAGGTAGTTCAGAAGTTGAGCCTGTTCCGGGCCGCGGATCTCCTTTAACGCCTTGACTTCCACAATGATCTCATCGTAACAAACGAAATCGGCCTTGTATCTGCGCGCAAGAACCCGGTCCTTATATCTTACATTCAATTCGACTTCGCGCAAGTAAGGCACGCCTCGCAATGATAGTTCAATCGCCAACGCCTCTTGGTATGCAGCTTCCAAGAAGCCTGAACCGAGGTGGTTATGCACCTCGATCGCGGCGCCGATAACCGCGTGTGTACGAGGATCCTTATCTGTGTTCATCTGCGTCATCTGCGGATGATATTTCTTCGGCTTCAGTAGGAGAAGCGGAGGGGTTCGAGGAAGCGGGCGGCGAGGCCGTAGTGGGAGTGGGCGGCGCCGCGGCGGTCGTCGAGGGGAGTGACGCGAAGGATTTCGAGCTGCACGGTGGCGCGACCGGGGTATGGCGAGACACCTTCGGCGGCGGGGATGGAGAGTTCGGCCTCCACGCGGTCGCCGGGCTGGAAGTCGGAACGATCCAATTCGAGATAGAGACCACCGGAGCTGATGTTGCGGGTGAGGGTTCGGACGATCACGTCGCCGTCTTCGCGAGCGTGGCGGAATTCGACCGGCAGACCGATCTCGAGGCGCTGGTCGCGGCGGCGCTCGGCAGCGGGATCGGTGATGGATTTCGTCGCGGGATTCACCAGGTGTCCATTCCTATTATCGCGGGCGTCCATGGGCCGACGTCCCTGCCCTGCAACGACAGTGCCACGTCTCGACATCACAGGCGGCGTGGGTAATTCTAACTTCGTCGTCGTCATATTCTTATCTGCAATGGAGGCCCGATCCAGGCGCAGGTTCGGCCCCTGCCTTGATGTTGTTATTTCGCCACGTCCGGGTGTGTTTTCGGCACGTGGGACCGGCCACTTGCGTTAGGAAGGCGGGGCGATCGCGATCAGGGCTCGGCGGGAGCCTCGCCCTCCCTAGGTGAGGCCGGCGCGGTAGGCGATCTGGACGAGTTCGGCGACGGAATTGGCGCGGACCTTGGCCATGACGTGGGCGCGGTGGACCTCGATGGTCTTCTGGCTGAGGCCGAGTTCCTCGGCGATGGACTTGTTGGACATTCCTCCGGCGACCTTGATCATGACGGTGCGCTCGCGGGGCGAAAGCGCCTGGAGGCGCTGGAGCAAGTCGGCGTTCTCCGCCTTCTTCGCGCGGTTGTTCCTGTCGTGATCCAGGGCCAGGTTGATCTGGTCCAGGAGCACCTGGTCGCTGAAGGGCTTTTCCAGAAAGTCGAACGCGCCGGCCTTGAGGGCGCGGACGGCCATGGGAACATCGCCGTGGGCGGTGAGGATGATGACGGGAATATCGATGCACTGCGCGTTGAGGCGTTCCTGCAGATCGAGACCGCTCATGCCGGGCATGCGGACGTCAAGCAGGAGGCAACCGGGGGTATCCGGTTGAAAGGCGTCGAGAAATTCCTGGGCGGAAGCATAGGAGACGAGGTGGAGGCCGACGGATTCGGCGAGCCAGCGCAGGGAATCGCGGATACCGCGATCATCGTCGACGAGGAAGACGGTGGGCGCAGAAGGGACATTTCGAGCCGATTTTCTGTCGATCGTGTCCATGGCCCATTGGACCCTATACTATCCGACCCCGCCTATAGGATACATCCGCTTCTTCGATTTGCAAAGCCATTCATGCGGATTCCGCGTTGATGTTCAAGACCGATCGGGCCTGGGTAAACACGCACGGATCGAATCCAAGCGCTTGTTTGAGGAGCAGGTCCTGATGCGCCCAGGAGGGGTCGGCGGCGATGCGAGCGTACGTTTCGGCGTCCATGAGCCGGCGGAAGGAGCGCAGCATGACAGGTATGGGGAAGTCGGTGGCGAACAGGAGCTTTTTATGGACGGCCTTGTTGGCGGCCAGGCGCTTGAGCCAGGGGGTGCGGCCGAAGGCGGCGAGAGCGGAGATGTCGGCGTAGATTGGGGCGTCGGCGAATTCGCCGAGGAGCGCCTCGATGAGTCGGCGATGACCGTCGGCGCTTTGGAAGATGAAGGAGGGCGTGGCAGCGTGGGCGACGATGACCGTGGGCATCTCGCCGTCGGCGCGGAGGCGGCGGAGGACGTCGAGCATCGGGCCGGGGTGTTCGAACTCCATGTGCTGGCGGGCGAGAGACATCTCGCCGCCGTAGTGGATGAGCATGGGCATCTTCAGGCGCGCGGCAGCGCGGAGGAAGGCGACGGTGCGCGGGTCTTCGGCGCGGATGTTCTGATGGATAGGAAGCCACTTGATCAGGACTGCGCCGGCGGCGGAGAGTTCTTCGAGCATCGACGCAGCATCGCGGTCGCCTTCGGTTCGGTACGGATGAAGCGAGGCGCCGAACAGATAGCGGTCCGGGCGAGCCATGCACAGCGCGCGAACAAGCGTGTTGGAGACGTAGAGGTCGCTGCCGACCTGACCGCGACGCTGCGAAGGGCCGAGGACGCGACCGGCGTCGGCGTGATATTCGTCGAAGGCGAGAAGGACGAAGCGATCGATGCCCGGCGCAGCGGACCAGTGGCGGTCGTAGACTTTTTCGAGGAGGGCGTCGAATTCGTCTCCGGCTTTGAGTCCGCGCGGAATTCCGAGCCAGCGGCGGATGAAGAACCAGGCGAAGCGGCTGAGGAGGCGCGGAGAGAGGTAGCTGTCGAAGCCCGGAGCGCCCGGGGCGCCGTTTTTTTCGAAGGTGAAGCGGGGGAGGGCGGGGTCGATGCGGCGGGCGGAGTAGCCGACGTGGCAGTGGACGTCGATGACCATGGGGGAAGCATAAATGCGGAAGTGGGAATGCGGAATGCGGAAGTAGAAGCTCACGCAGAGGCGCGGAGGCGCAGAGATGAAAGAAAAGAGTGCGGGTCGGTGGTATAACCGAACCGATGGGGACGAGTGAATACGACTTGGTGGTAGTCGGGTCGGGGTTTGGGGGGTCGGTTTGCGCGATGCGGGCGGCGGAGGCGGGGATGCGGGTCTGCGTGCTGGAGCGCGGCCCGCGGCTGACGCCGGGCTTGCGCGAGGAGATGGCGGAGGGACGGCGAGCGATCCTGTATGAGCGCCGAGGGACGGGGATTGTGGAAAAGGCGCGGGTGCGCGGACTCATGGCGGTCGTGGGCTCGGCCGTGGGAGGCGGGTCGCAGCTTTATACGGCGGTGACGATCCCGGCGGCGGACGAGGCGTTCGCGGAGGGTTGGCCGAGCGGGATGAGCGCGGCGGGGATGCGACCGTACTACGAGCGCGTGCAGGAGGTGATCGCGCCGACGGTTTCGCCGACGGAACTGGCGCGGACGCAGGCGCTGGAGGCGGCGGGGCGGACCATGGGAGCTGGCGTGACGCGGCTGCCGGTGGCGATCGATTGGCCGGCGGATGCGAAGGCGATGCACGCGACGCCGGGGCCGCTGCCGGTTCGGCGGGAGGCGATGACGTGGCTGGGCGGCGGGACGGCGACGCGGAAGCGGACGCTGGACAAGACCTATCTGGCGCGGGCGGAGGCGGCAGGTGCGGAAGTGCGCGAGCTACATGAGGCGACGGGCATTGCCCCGCGTGAGGAAGGGTACGCGGTTCAATACAGTCATTATGTAGACGGGACCGTGCGCGAGGGGGCGGTGGCCGGGCGGCGGGTGGTGCTGGCGGCGGGGACGCTGGGGACGGTGCGGCTGCTCTTTGCGTGTCGAGATGTGGCGAAGACGCTGCCGCGGATCAGCGGGGCGCTGGGGGAGCGGTTTTATACCAATGGGGATTTTGGCGGGCTTATCATTGGGACGAGGGAAGACGTGCCGCGCGATTCGGGGCCGCCGGTGACGGCGTGGGTGGATTGGTGGAAGGAAGACCGGTTGTACGTGATGGAGACGGGACTTTTGCCGGCGCTGCCGCGCTTGTTCGCAAAAATGCTCGGGTTATGGAGCGGGGCGGAGAAGGCGGCGGTGTGGTCGTTCGGGGTGATGGGGTATGGGGAGCGACCGGCGCGGCTGGTGTTGGATAGGGGCGAGCGGCTGACGCATGTGGGCGGTGGATCGGCGAAGGACGTGTTTCACGTGCGGACGGTCGCGCGGATGCGGGAGTTGGCGGCGGCACTGGGCGGAAAGCTGATCTTGCAGCCCACGGGGCTGGCGCCGCCGGGGCGGGTGACGGTGCATCCGTTGGGCGCGGCGGCGATGGCAGACTCGCCGGAGCGCGGGGTGGTGGATGCGTACGGCGAGGTGTTCGGGCATCCGGGGTTGTATGTGGCCGACGGGAGCATTCTGCCGACGCCGATCGGGCGGGCGCCGTCGATGACGATTGCGGCGCTGGCGGAGAGGGTGGCGGAAGAAATGGCGAATAGATGAAGAGGACGTGAATGGACAGGACTTACAAGATTTACAGGATTGCGGATTGCGGATTTCACCACAGAGGCAGAGAGAACACCGAGGACGGGGACGAATATTTGAAATCAGAGATCGATCGTTTCTCGGGGCCTTTGTGGCTCTGTGGTGCACGGATTTGCGGATGGTGGATTTGAATGCAAGAACGGCGTCCAGCCTTGACCGAGAGATTCCCGCGATTAGCGGAGCGCGTGCCGTGGACCGCGATCGGGCAGTGGCCGACGCCGGTTTATGAGGCGAAGAAGTTCGCATCGCGCCATGGGCTCAAGGCGCTGTATGTAAAGCGCGAAGATCTGTCGCATCCGGTGATGGCGGGGAACAAGGTGCGCGGGCTGGAGTTCCTCTTGGGCGAGGCGCGGCGGCGCGGGGCGCGGACGATTGTCACGTTCAGTGCGGAAGGGAGCCATCATATCTGCAAGACCGCGTGGCATGCGCGGCAGTTGGGGATCGACACAGTCGCGGTGGTCGTGCCGCAGGCGGAGGCGCCGTATGTGCGGGAGAATGTGCGCGTCGCAGAGTCCGTCGGGGCGCGGTATGTGGGAGCGAATTATGCGACGGTCGTGCCGAAGGTGATCGCGGAGTTACTTTCGCGGCGGAACCGGCGCGAGGGGCGGCGACCGTACTATGTGCCGCCGGGGGGGACGAGCCCCTTGGCGTGTCTGGGGCATGTGGGGGCGGCGCTGGAACTCAAGCGGCAGGTGGAGGCGGGGGAATTGCCCGAGCCGGATTATCTGTACGTCGCGCTGGGGAGCCTGGGGACGGCGGCGGGGCTGGCGGTCGGATTGAAGCTCGCGGGGCTGCGGACACAGTTGGTGGGCGTCGTGGTGTCGTATCGCTGGTATTGCACGCGGGGGCGATGGGCGCGGATGGCGCGGCGGGTGAATCGGTTGATGCGGCGGATGGATGAGTCGGTGCCGCGAGTGGCGATTCGCGCGGCGGAGTTGCGGACGGTTGGTACGGCGCTGGGCGCGGGGTATGCGCGGGCGACGCCGGAGGCGACGGCGCTGGCGGCGGAGTTTGGCGATCTGGAGGGAATTGCGCTCGACCAGACATACACGGCGAAGGCGCTGCATGGGGCGATGCAGTTCATTGCGCGCGGCGGGTGGGAGGAGCGCGTGCATCTCTTCTGGCATACGTATCAGGGGTGGAAGGCGGGGGGAGAATTGCGAATGGCGAATGGCGAATAGCGAATAGCGAAAGAAGAACAGAAATCCGCAGATGGCGCAGATGCGCACAGATGGGGGAGAAGTCAGAACATCAAAACGAGTCCGGGGCCGATTGCTCGGCGCTTACCAGATGCTGGGTATTAGACGCCAGCGGACGCGGCGGGCGTAGGTGGGGAAGCCTTCGAGGTGATCGTGGAGGAAGCGGTCTTCGAGGATGGTGCGGCGGAGGATGATTGCGGTGAAAAGTAGCATGGGGACGAGAGACCACCAGGAGCCGAGGGCGACGGGGCTGGTGAGCGCCTGCACGAGGGCGGCGGCGTAGCCGGGGTGGCGGACGACGCGGTAGGGGCCGGTTTCGATCAGGTGGTGACCGCGCTCGGATTGGAGGCGGACGACGGGGGAGAAGAAGCGGTTGGCGAACATCGCGCGGGCGAGAACGACGGCGGCGAGGGCGTTGATCGTCAGAGCGATGATTTGGGCCGGCAGCGGGATTGCGGACCAGTGGTAGCGCCCGACGTCGAGGCCGGCGAGGAGGAGGTGGGCGAAGAGGGCGAGCTGCATCACGAACACGCCGAGGCGATCGCGACCGCCGGGGCCGGGACGGAGGCGTTCGCGGAGGAGATCGGGGTCGATTCCGAGCGTGATGGCGAGGCATTGGACGGCCCACACGGCGAGTGCGGCCCAGAAGATGGGGACGTCGAGGCGACCGGCGGAGCCGAAGAGGAGCGCGGCGGTGATGGCGGTCAGGAGGAGGGTGGAGGCGACGGCGATGAGGATTTGTTTGGCGGGGGTCATGTATGGTCGGGCAATGAGGCCCGATGTCATCGAGATTAACCGGCGGGTGTCGGGGGGCAACGGCCGGAGGTGCTTATTACGTCGTGGCGGGAATTAAACGGATGTCAAGGCGGCGATGGAGGGCCTTGGCGATGCGCTGGAGCATCGTGAGGGAGTGACCGTTGTAGTCGGCGTTTTCGAGACGGGCGATGACCGGCTGCTTGGTTCCGGCCAAATCGGCAAGCTGTCGCTGCGTCAGACCGGCTCTGGTGCGGGCCTCGTAGAGCATTTCGGCGACCTGGGCATGGAGCGTTGCCTGCGCGACCATTTCGCGGACGCGGCGATCGCGGCCGGTGATGCGGTCGATGATGCGGAGGGCATCAGCGGTTTTGCGACGGGCGGGCCGTTTCCTGGTATGTGTGTTTCTTCGGGTTCGCTTCATATAACTCTCGACGCCGGATCGCTCGTTCGATGTCGGCGATCGGCACTTTGTCTTCCTTGGTCAGGGCGTGGGCAAGGATCGCCACGTTTCGACCGTGGAAGAAATACAATATCCGATAGTTGACTCGGCCTCGCTTGGCGCGCAACTCATAGATCTTGTCCCTCAAGTAATCGGCTGTCGGCCGACGAAGTTCGTGCCCGGCGGCGGCCAGGCGGTGTATCGTCGCAACGCAGTTTGAGTAGGCGACGGCGTCGCGTTTACGAAGGTCCGTAAGCCAATCGACGACCGGGGCGTGCCCCTTGTCGTCCTGGTAAAAGAGCACCTGCGTTTGAGGCAAACCCACTACTCCGGATTATAACAATATTGTGATTGGCGGTCAAGTCACGTTTTAGGCGGTGTACCCGATGAGTCCGTGGCCCGCAATTCCCCCGACAAAGGCGGGTGGGTCGAGGCTAAGGTGTTCGTGGGATTTCCGCATTCGGGGCAACGGCCGGTAGTGTTGCCGGTGAGGTTGTAGTTGCAGTGGCGGCACGATGGGGTTTCCAATTCGAGGCGGCGGGTTTGGTGATGGGCGAAGAGGACGAGCGGAACCGTTATTGCGGCGCCTCCAACTATCACGCCTACGAATCCGAACCAATTGTCCCATGTGACGCTGTGGAATCCGGAAAACTGAACACTCATAGTTGCCGGCAACCTCGAAAACGAACTATTGTTCAAGATGATGAGCAGCATGAATGCGTTCGCTGCCCTCATTAACATGTGGGACGCGGCGTACGACCAAGTCCACAACCGAAGACCCGACGATCCGCGCCAGAGTTGAACGCCACCCACTATGCCGATGACGGCGTCCACGAGTCGCAAGATGGAGACGATTGGCCAGAGCGTGTCCCACGAAAGAGCGCGCCAGCCAGGGTGCTGAAGGTTGACGCCCGTGAGCCCCTTGCCAAAGTACCCAGTGACGACCGAGTGGAGCGAGGCCACTCCCATCATGAAAAGCCACCATGCGAGCAAGGGGCGCCAACGGTCGCAATCCGGCATATTGCGGAGGACAAGCCAGATCATCAGTGATGGAATCGCTATTTGCCAGAGTAGTGCCAGACTATTGAAGAGAAAAGAGTAAGGATCTCGCGAGCCAAGTCTTGAAAAGAAAGATTCAAAGCCTGCTAATAAGAGAAGAACGAACTTCATCACCGTGGCCAAGAGGACGATCAGTGCGGACCGCTTCAGGCTCCCCCATTGAAACCATAGGCAAGCACCGAAAATCACAAAAACAACATACGTCAACTGGAACCAGATTGTGGATAGCAGGTGAAGGAAGGCCCACGAAGACTTCCATTCGTACTCATTCAAATAGAACCGAATTGAAGTCAATTGGTTGTGGGAAGACAATAAAATATCGAGCGGCAGCCACACGATCGCTATGCCTCCGACGAACAGGCAATAGCCGGCGATGAGCGACACCCAGGCTTCGCGTGGCGGACGAGGGCAGGCGAGGGTGGGGTTCGCGGTGGCAGGTTTTGACTCTGTCGTTGTGGTCATGGCGCGGCCTCAGGGGTTGCGTGACCGCATTCGGGGCAGCGGCCGGTGGTGTTGCCGGTGAGGTTGTAGCCGCACTTGCGGCAGTGACGGGCTGTGCGCCATAAGTGGTGACGGCGGCGGCGAATGAACCATAGCGATGGAAAGATGCCGAACAGGACCACCAACAACGCCAAGGGAAAACGAAGTACGGTGACGCCAATTGGAGGCTCGTTGTGGTTGAAGTAGAAGCCCAAGGTGGAGCGATTCACAGCAATGCGATTTGCGTAGCGGATGCCGCCCTGACGTAGTGCGTCGATATGGCGTAACCAGGCCCGGATTTCGAACTCAGCATCCTTAAAATCGACGATTGCGAATTGATCATCAAAGGGATCAGGGGTTTGCTTGGAGCGGGCGACCGCTTCTTCAAACTTGGCTTTTCGGCGTCGTTGTTTTCGAACCTCCGCCAAGGCGAGTTCGATGTCCTGAATGTATGAGAAGCCGTTGACCTTGATCGCGCCGGACTTGGAATTCTTGTGCGGGTCAAGGCGAGCAAAGCAGATCGTGACGCCGGCGTCCCAGGCTTGAGCGGTCAGCAAACTCGTTTCCGACCAGGAAGCATCGACATCGGTTGCGTGGTAACAGGACCAAACGAGAAGAGCAAGAGACGCGATGGCACCCATGAATGCGACCAAGGCGACCCATTTTTCGCGTTGGGGGCGAGCGCGAATGATGTTCGGGTTGTCAGCGGCAGGTTGTAACTCTGTCGTCGTGATCATGGAGCAGCCTCAGGCGTGGGAACTGCGTTTCCACATTCGGGGCAGCGGCCGGTGGTGTTGCCAGTAAGGTTGTAGCCGCATTTGCGACAGAAGCCGGGCAGGCGGCGGGTTCGGTCGCGGTAGATGAGGAGGGCGGCGAGTAAAAGCAAAGCGAGTAACGGCATCCAAAGAGGGATATCAACCCATCGAAATTGCGTACCTCTTATGATTTTACGCGAATAACTCGGCGCATTTGCAAAGTGGAGCGCTCGTGGAATACGCCGGAGAGACCATCCTGTAGTGCTAAATCCCTGGTGAAAGATACGATCCGCGGGATCGGCGTCGACGATCGACAGGGCGCGCAACGCGCCAGAGTTAACCGCGAACGAGTAATACTTACTGTTCCAAGCGAACAACCATACCGTGCTTGCCGCGTACAAGCACAGCAGGCCGAGGATCGCGACGCCCGTTGCGATGCGTACGGGTTTGTTACGTCTCCTGATTCTCTTGGGCGGGGGAGGGTTCGCTGCAAGCCATTCGGGTACGGGCGTTCCGCATTCGGGGCAGCGCCAATCGCAGCTTCCGCGGAAATCGTAACGGCATGTTCGGCACTGGCCCGGCAACGCAGGTCGATCGAGCCAGGCACACCATACGGTGAAGAGTAGCCCTGCAACGCCGAGGACCCAGAATGGAATTACGAGAGTATCAGTAGTGGCGGGACCTGCGACGATCCCAGAAATCTGCGTATGCCCGGGATGATGGTATTGATGATATCCTGGGAGAACGGCGCCGAAGAGTTCGTCGAAGGGACGGCGTTCCCTCAAGCCACCCAGCGTAAAACCTTTCGATTCTCGACGGGCAAGTTCGACCGGGCGCGCCAGGTCGGCCGAATCAAACGCAGCGGGCGAGCAAGTGGCGAGTTCGTTTCGTACGTCGCCCGTGATCCGCATCAAATCCAGGCGCCCGGCGACCAGGCCGATGATGTACTGGTCCCCCGCGTAATAGAGCCAGGCGGTCATGGAGAAGGCCCAGGCGGCGAGGAAGAGCGCGAGGAGAGAGGCGCTGGTCCATTTGAGGGTCTTGCGGAGGCGGCGGTGTGTTCTCATAGATGAAAGCGGGCTCCTTGTTAATGTAGTCGGAGCGGGCGGGGGTGCGCAACGGGTGGTTTAAGTAAAGCCGAACCGGCCTTGCGGCCGGCGTTCTGAAAGGGCCGGCTGCGACTGGCGGGCAGGGACGCCCGCCCCACTGCTGGTCAGCCCGCTCCGCTGAGGCGGACGGCGGTTTGGATGAGGGCGAGGTGGGAGTAGGCCTGGGGGAAGTTGCCGAGGGCGATTTTGTTTTCGGGGTCGTATTCCTCGGCGAGGAGACCGGTGGGGCCGGCGAGGCGGCAGAAGTTTTCGAAGAGGGCGTGGGCCTCGTCGCGGCGGCCGAGGGCAATGTACGCGTCGGCCAGCCAGAGGGTGCAGAGGTTGAAGGCGCCTTCGACGCCGGGCAGACCGTCGTCGGTGCGGTAGCGGTAGACGGCGGAGTCGACGAGGAGTTCGCGTTCGATGTGCGCGACGGTGGAGAGGAAGCGCGGGTCGGTCGCGGGGAGGAGACCGGCGAGGGCGATGGAGAGGGTGGCAGCGTTGGCGTCGGCGCTGCCGTAGGTCCCGCAGAAGGCGCGGGTGTCTTCGTTCCAGCCTTGCGTGAGGACGTCGTCGGCGATTTCCTTGCGCAGGGCCTCCCACTCGGGCTTGCGGCGGCCGAGGTAACGGGCGATGGCGAGTCCGCGGTCGACGGTCTGCCAGCACATGACCTTGGAGTGGATATGATGGCGGCGGGGGAGGCGGACTTCCCAGATGCCGTGGTCGGGCTCGCGCCAACGTTCGGCGACGGCGGAGACCATGATATTTACAAGATGCCAGTGCTCGGAGGAGAGGGCCGCGCCGTGCTCGGCGAGCTGCGCGATGAGGTCGGCAATCGGCCCACAGACGTCGAGCTGGACCTGTTGTGCGGCGGCGTTGCCCACGCGGACAGGGCGGCTGCCGCGATAGCCGGCGAGTTCAGGGATGTCGGCCTCGGAGCCGAGGTGACCGCCGGAGACGGTGTAGACGGGGCGCAAGAGCGCGCCGGGCTCGTAGCCTTCGAGGATTCCGATGACCCAGTCGAGGAACTTTGTGCCGGGGCCGATGTTGCCGAGCTGGACGAGGGCGGCGGCGGCCATGGCGGCGTCGCGCGGCCAGCAGTAGCGATAGTCCCAGTTGCGGATACCGCCGGCGTGTTCGGGAAGGCTGGTCGTGGCGGCGGCGGCGATCGCGCCGGTCGGGCCATAGGTCAGGGCCTTGAGGACGAGGGCGCTGCGGCGGACGAGATCGGGCTGCAGGGAAGGCAGTGTGAGGCTCCCGGCCCAACCGCTCCAGGAGCGCTCGGTCTGGGCGCGGCGGTTGGGTTCGGCGACGGAAGAGGGCGCGAGGCTGCCGGTTCCATAACGGAGTTCAAGTACCAGCGGCTGATCGGAGAGTTCGACGATGGCAGTGGCGGTGTGATGAGCGCCGTCGTCCTCGATCTTCCAGTTGACGCCCGGGGCGCGGAGGACGATGGGGTCGACGACGCCTTCGATGATGAGGCCGTCTTCGGCGACGCTGAGGTGCGTGGGTATACGCCCGAAGTCGAGGCGGGGGGCGAAGCGGATCAAGACTTGAGGCTTGGGTCCAGAGGCTTGAGGCTCAATCACACGCAGCAGGTCGGTGCGACCGGCGCGTTGGAAGGCGCGACCAGCGGAGGTGTCCATGTAGTCGGTGACGGTGAAGTGAGGCCACTCGGTTCGGAGGATGAAGGTGTCGCCGAGATAGAGGGATTGAGGGATTGAGGGATTAAGGGATTGAGGGGCGGGGCGAATGTCGAAGTAGCCGGCGTGGGGGCCGCCGAGGAGTTCGGCGAAGAGGGCCGGGGAGTCGATGCGCGGGAGGCAGAGCCAAACGATGCGACCGCCCGGCGCGACGACGGCGACGGTGCGCTGGTCGGAGAGGATGGAGTGCTGCACGATGGGGACGGCCTCGGCGCCGGCGAGCCAGGCGGCGCGGGCTTCGGCCAGTTGGGCGAGGGTGCGGGCGACGTCGTTGGAGTCGTCGATGCGGAAGCGGGCCAGGGTTTCGCCGGGCCCGACCTTGACGCCCACATCGAAGCCGCGAAGGACGCCGAACGCGTCCTCATCCGTCACGTCGTCGCCGATGAAGATGGCGGCGGTGGCGCCGAGGCGCTGGCGGACGCGCTCCAGAGCGGCGCCTTTATTCGTCTCGACGACGCTGAGTTCGACGACTTTTTTCCCGTGGCGGACGTGCACGCCGGGCCGGTGCGCCGAGCCGTCGAGGATCGTCCGAACGGTCTCGGCGGCGCGTGCTTCGTCGGCGTTGCGGTAATGGAAGGCGAGGGACGAGGGTTTAGTCTCCAGCATCGCGCCGGGCAGGGCGCCGGCCAGCGATTGAAGCTCACTCTTCAGGGAGTCCAGCAACGCGGCCGCGTCATCGGCGAGTCCGAGGGCGAAGCTGGGATCGAACTCGCTGCCGTGGGAGCCGATAAGGTGCAATTCACCGACCTCATTGGTTTTCTGGGCAAGGTCGGCGAGGGCGCGGCCGGAGATAACGGCGACGTGGGTTTGGGGGAGACCGGCGAGGTAGCGGAGGGCGACGGCAGTCTCGCGATTCATCTCGGCGCGGGCGGGATCGTCGACGATGGGGGCGACGGTTCCGTCAAAGTCGGTGGCGACGAGGAGGACGGAGGCGCGGGCGAGGTCGGCGATGCGGGCGGTCAGGGAGTCGGGTGCGTCGGACACGGTGATGAAACGTCAAAAAGTCAAAAAATCAAACGAAGAAGATTCACCACAGAGGCTCAGAGGCACGGAGACGATAGATTGGGACAATAACAAATACATTTCAGCATCTCGTCGCGGCTCCCGCCTTGGTCCCCGCTCCCTCTAAGCCTCTGTGGTGAAAACCCTCCCGATACCGATCTTACACTCCATTGGCCATCGCTCGGAACCTCGCCGACAGGGGTTCGAGGCCACGGTGGAGCTTGTCGCTCCCCACTGACTCAGCGGGGGTTAAATCGAGCTTCATATTGCCGGATTCGTGGATGCCACAGGCGGCGAGGAAGCGGTTCACCCACCAGTACACGTCCTGTTGTTCGGCGATTCGGCGGAGGCGGCGCATGCCGGGGCGGCGTTGTTTAAGGTTCATCGTGGCGGCGCGGTGGACGGCATCGGCGACGCGATCGAGGTCGTAGGGGTTGACGAGGACGGCGTCGGCCTTGAACTGGATGGCGGCGCCGGCGAATTCGCTGAGGATGAGGACCCCGTCGCCTTCCACCTGGCAGGCGCAATATTCCTTGGCGACGAGGTTCATGCCGTCCTTGAGCGGGGTGATCAGGGCCATGTCCGCGACGCGATAATAGGCGACGAGTTCCTCGCGATCGATGCTGCGAAACACATGATGGATGGGTACCCAGCCGGGCTGGGTCAGTTCGCCGTTGATCTGGGAGACGAGGCGCTCGATCTCGCCCTTGAGTTCCTGATACTCGGGGACGGACTCGCGGCTGGGGACGACGACCTGGAGGAGGGCGATCTTGCGATGCAGCTCGGGGTAGCGGACGAGGGCGAGGCGAAAGGCCTTGAGTCGATCCGGGATGCCTTTGGTGTAGTCGAGCCGATCGACGGCGAGGACGATCTGCGTCCTGGCCCCGGGCGATTGTCCAGGAGCCAACGATTCACCGGGGGTCAATTGCGCGCGCAGCTCTGTGACGCGCTGGGTGACGGCGGGACTGGCGGCGAGGTCGGCGAATTCGCGGTAGTCGATTCCGATGGGAAAGACGCCGACGTGGGTCAGGTGCCTGGAGTATTCGAGACTGACGACGGCGCGGCGCGAACGGCGATGGGCCTCGGGAAGAAGTTTGCGGATGCAGTCGAAGAAATTGTCGCGATCGCGCGGGGTCTGGAAGCCGAGGGTGTCGTATTGCAGCAATCCGGTGAGGATATCGGTGCGCCAGGGGAGCTTGCAGAAGATGTCGGGCGGGGGAAAGGGGATGTGCAGGAAGAACCCGAGCTTGTTGGAGAAACCGCGGCCGCGGAGGCAGCGGCCCAATCCCATCAAGTGGTAGTCCTGGACCCAGATGAGGTCGTCCTTGCGGACATGCTCGGCCACGGAATCGGCAAACTTTTTCTCGACGGCCTGGTAGGCGGTCCAGTACTCCGGGACGAAATTGCAGCGCGATTGCAGGTCGTGGAAGAGCGGCCAGATGATCTCATTGGAGAATCCCTGGTAAAAGTCTTTTTCTTCCTGCGGAGTAAGGTAGACGGGCTCGACCGTAAAGCCGAGGCGCTGACCGATTTTCTCGAAGCAAGACGGCGAAGGGGTGGACTCCACAGGCAACGAACCGGGCCAGCCGATCCACAGACCCTTCCAGCGGCGAAGGACCGGAGTCAGAGCGCTGACCAGACCGCCCGCACCGAGATTGCCGTTCCATCCGGATTCGCCCTGATCGAGGACGACGGGGAGCCGGTTGGAAACGACAACGAGCCGCATGACATTGCTCCGTTCAAATCCCGGCCCTGGAAAAAAGCGATACCCGATATATTTTAGGCATGGCGGCAACGCGGGATTGATCCTATTTAGCCCGATTGTGCTTGGAGGGCAAGCGCGGGCAGAAAATAGACGCATACGCACTTGTCCCTATCTGTATTGAGAGTGATGCCGAAACACTGTGCCTCTATCCATTGCCCGTAGCGGGCCGCGGCGGTAGAAGAACGCGGGGCGCGGCGTCGGCGGTCGATGTCACGGGTTGAGTTGTCGTCGGGAGGTCCAGGATGAAAACGAAAAATCACAGACGAGTGGGGTTCGTTGCCGGATTGCTGGGGGTGCTGGGCGCGGCGGGGCTGGCTGCGGCGCTGGATGACGAGAAGGTGCCGCTGGACCAGGTCCCGGCGGCGGCGCGGCGGGCGCTGGAGATGCAGGCGGGCGGGGCGAAGTTCACGGAGATCGAGCGCGAGGTCGAGCACGGCGTGACGGTGTACGAGGCGGAGTGGATGGATCATGGGACGGAGCATGAGGCGAGCGTATCGGCCGACGGGGAATTGCTGGAGGTGGAGGAGAACGTGCCGATGGACAAAGCCCCCGCGGCAGTTCGCGAGGCGATCGGCAAACATTTCGGCGCCGGGACCAAAGTCGTCATCGAGAAGACGACGGTCGTCTACTATGAAGTGGAGGCGAAGGTCGACGGCAAGGAGAAGGAGCTTTACTTCTCGCCGACGGGGCGGCTGCACGGCGAGGAAAGCGACGACGGAGGCGATGGCGACGAGGTTGATGACGATTAAGACCGCCATCGACCTGCGAAAATGGGCCGCGACGTGAAGCGTTGTTCATGACGCGATCCGCTGAAATGGACCTGCCCACGCTCGATGAGCCGTGTCCGCTCTGCGATCATCGTCCTGCAGGGCTGCTGCATCGAACCGCGGGGCGGAGCTTTTGGCGATGCGGAAACTGTGCGCTGATTTTTGTCCCGGCGAAGGAGCGACCGGACGCCGCGGCGGAAAAGGCCCGCTACGACCTGCACGAGAACGATCCGGAGGACCCGCGGTATCAGCGATTTCTCGCGCCGCTGTGTGAGGCGATCGTGCGGGCGACGCGGCCGGGCGCCCAGGGGCTCGATTTTGGCTGCGGCCCGGGGCCGGCGCTGGCGGCGATGCTGCGTCGCGCGGGCCGGGAGGTATCGCTCTTCGATCCCTACTACGCGGTGGAGGAGGAGGTGTGGCGCCGCCGTTATGATTTCGTTGCGGCCTCCGAGGTCTTTGAGCATCTCCATCAGCCGCGTCGGGAACTGGAACGCATTTTTGGCGTACTGCGGGCCGGAGGGGTGCTGGGGATCATGACGTGCATGGCCCCGGACTCGGCGGACGCTTTCGCGGCATGGCATTACCGCCGCGACCCCACGCATGTTTGCTTTTACAGCCGACCGGTGTTCGCGTACATCGCGGCGAGGTGGGGCGCCGCCGTGGACTTTCCGGCCGACCATGTGGTGCTGCTCACCCGAAGCGAACGCTGAGGAGAGCGGAGGCGAGCAGTCTGTCGTCGAAAGGGCACGCGACATGCGATACGTCGTCGGCTTGATGTTGGTGGCTTTTTTTCTGACCGGCGTGGGCCTGTTTGTCGCGGGGGTGCGCGGACTTCTCCACCGGTTCGCGGCGCGCGGCCGTCTCCGGTCCGCCGAAGGCGAGATCATCCGGATCGAAAAGCGTCAGGAAATTACAGACAATGAAATGCGGAGGTCGGCCGAGTACCACTACCCGGAGATCAAGTTCAATCCTGAGGAGGGCGGCGAAACGATCTTCCTTTCCGAAATCGGCGCTGGCGCGCGGGCCTTGCGCTACACCGTCGGCCAGAAGATCGCCGTGCTCTACGACCCCGACGGCAAGATTCCGCCCATGATCGACTCATGGGCGGGCATCTGGGGGCCGTACCTGGTTCGCACGATCGCCGGCCCGGCCTTCATCTTCGCGGCCGGACTCATCTACTGGGCGTTCGGAAACAAGATTATGGGGAAGTAGCACGTCGCAATTCATTGCGCACCCTCGACCGAAAACAACGTGCCTACGGAGCGGACAAGGCAGTACGCATAACTCTTCCCGTCGTCGGAGAAGTCGACACCGCCAGACGCTATAGCCCCGATCATGTTGTTGGGTGCGATTTCGCGGAACCGTGTTCTCTGGCCGGTCTCAAGATCTGCGTTCTCGACGCGGCCGGGCATCTCCCACGCATGCATGGCAAGCAGCGATCTGCCGTCCGGTCTGAAGCCAAGGATCACATCTTCACGTTCGAGCCCCGCGACCGGCGTTGGTGAGCGCACCGCGAGCCCTGCGGCGGGAGGCATCATTGATCCTGCCCACGTTCATTGAAGCACTGCGACGACAAAGTCAGCGATGTCCAAGCCGTCGCAGGTTTGGTCGCCGTTCATATCTGCCTGCTCGATGACGCAGCCGGGCGGTGAGGTGTAGCCAGTCGGGTCCAGCAGGGCGTCAATAAAGAGGGGCAAGTCGTTGGCCGTGTCCACATCGCCGTCGCAGTTCATGTCGCCCGGATATATCGGCGGGGGATCGATCAAGTATCGCAGGATGTTGGGCAGGCGGAGCGCCCAGTAATATTCGTTGTGCGTGTGGCCCTGAGCCTCCACGGAGAGGAAATCTTCGCCTTCAACAAACCCCTGGCTGACCGCGATGTCACGCATCGCCTGTAGATTGGCGAGTCCAGATTCAAGCGTTCCCATGTCCTGATAGAAGTGCGTCAGGGTTTCGGGCTTCGACCCGGCGGCTGCATAGTTGAGCATCGCCTGATTCGCCCACCAGTAAGAGGGAGACACTCCCGCGATACGACCCCAGACACCATCGTATGCATACCCTGCATACACGGTGATCAACCCTCCCAACGACGAGCCCGCCATGTAAGTGTTCGCAGGCCCCGTCCGGGTCCGATAGCGCTGGTCCACTTCCGGGATCAGCACGTCTCGAATCGCCTGGAGGTAGACATCGCCGCCGCCGCCGCATCCCTGAGAAGCGCTGAACCACGGCGTGTATTCGTTGCACCGGGCGGCACTGTTCTCAATCCCGACCACAATAATCGGCTCGATCTCGCGGTTGCCGATGAGCAATTCGCAGGTTTCGTCCACTCGCCATTCGCCTGCGAAGCTGGTGAACTGGTCGAAAAGATTCTGTCCGTCATGCATGTACAGTACGGGATAGCGGGCGGTGCTCTGGAAGTAATCGGGAGGCAGATAGACCCAGCAACGACGGCCCGCAAGGAACGGGGCGTACACAAACGACTCAACGTGGCCGGTGATGGTTGATGGCGGTATGTCAGCCCAATTTGCGACGACGTGGTTGATCGTCTCGGTACCCTGGGGCGTGTAGGTCCGATTGGGGATTTCCTCGCCGTTGGGGCCCTTCTCGACCGTCTGCCAGTTGCCTCGGGTGAATTTGTATTGGATCGGGTTGCCATCCGGCAGGCTCAGCGTGATCTGCCATCTGCCATCTGGTTGCTCGGTCAGCGCGTATGCGGGATTGCCGGGATTCCAGCCTTGGAAGTTTCCGGCAATGTAGATCACGTCGCTCACCGGGGTCGATGCTGGAACCTCCACCCGGAAGGTCGTTGTGGCGCCACTCGCGACGGCCACGTTCAAAAACCAAATCAGAAGGCAGGCGGTAGACGAGCGAAGGTATGGAAATCCGCTCACAGTCTGACTCCGGGAAAAAAAGCGCTTACACACGACTTTGGTGATTCTATCGCGCTCGGTCACCCGCCCCAATGGAAGTCGTGAATTCCTGGCGGTTTACTGGCGGTTCGGAGAGACAAATATCGCCACAAAAGGGCTTATGGCGATCAGAAGGGATCGATTTTCCTCCCTGGTTCGACCCAACGAGGATTGGTCGTTGTTCGTAATCGACTGACTAGCTTGGGTTAACAGCGGGCGATGGGATTCGAACCCACGACGTCCAGCTTGGGAACCGCCCCCGCCGGAGCCTGAAACGCGCAAGCAACGATACCAACGCGGTTTGTAAATTGCAAGGTTTGCGAGTTGTGTTGTGATTTGTGCCAGTTTGGGTCGCTTTGCGCGGTGGAGACCGCGCGAAACCGCGCAAGTTGCTCGTCGTAGCGACTTTTGCGTTCAATGATCACTATCGAGATCGCGATCTCGCTGATCCAATCGCCACGCCTTAAAACTGATGGTCTCGATGCGGCGTGCGCGGCCCTTTCCGTTCGTCACGAATTTCTTCTCGCCAGCGGCTTTGGAAACGCGGCTCTTCGCCTTCTCTAGGGTCAGTTCTGGTATGTCTTTCATGAGGAGTTCGGCAGCATGGGTGACAGTAAACCAGTCCCTTTTGTCGTCGGCCAAAAGCACAGGAGCTTTGGCGTCCTGTGGAGCCCGAGTCGGCAGCGTGCCTGGCTGTTGTAGAGTATTTATCGCGTCGTGCGTTGACTCGATGAGGTTGGCTAACCCTTCACATGCCCTTGCGTATCGCTCAATTGTTTGCAACCCGCTGTATGGCAGTATCCCCACACGAGAAAACAATTGGCAAACAGCTCCTGCCTTTTGTGCGGCGCTATCATAGTGCACTCTATTTAGGGTCGGCCCGGCGGTTGGCATCAGTTCTGGCCCGGCAGCGGCGATGAACAAGTCCCGACTAGTTAGGTTCTCGGCGATTGCATCATTAAGCTCCGGCCAGCTTGGAAGCCATCCATTTCGATATGCCTCAATCATTAGTTCGCCGGCGTTACTCAGGAGTTTCCAATAATCAAGTTCAACCCATACAAACATCTCATGCTGACCAATTGGAGGGGTTGGCACCTCGCGGAACGAGGCAGCGATCTTGCGTAACGAGATTACGGTTGTTGTAGGATCGTGACTGTCGGACACTGTGCACCGTTAAAGAGAAATCTCATGCGGATCTCGCAGATGCTCTTACTCACCGTTCTGCAGCATACTCTTGGCGCATCTCGCATTCGGCCTACTCATCCCAATCGTTTGGTCGGCAGTGTTCGCAAGGCGTTCGAGGTTCGTTTTCGGAGGGGAGGCGGTGAGCAAGGGTATGCATGATTCCACCCTCGATGCCCGCGAGCAACGTGCAATCTGGACGGTGATAGGTATTTTCGCCCTTGATCATCGCGAAACCGATCCGCGTTAGGTCGAGGTCCACGCGGAGCGCTGCATGTGGGTTATGCAGGCCAATGTCCGCAGAATATCGAGCAGTCGCGAGGACGGTGATCGTGTCAGCGTCGGGAATCTTCGTCGGGTCGCTCTCGGATTGTGCTTGACGCAGTACCTCGTCGTGTGTCGCCTTGTGGGGATTAGTGATGTCGAAATTGAGCCTTACGTCGGTGCTTTCCATAATCTTCCCGTAGAAAGCAAGCCCATCCACAATCACGACCGATGAAGGATCGATATACGGAAACCGTAGCAGATGGCACCCCTCCCAGTCACCGATGTGGTTGTCTCCAAGATTGCGGCGGCTTGGCAGTCGCCATCCACGCTGGCCAAAGATTGCCTCAAGGAGGCGGTGCTCGTGTGGTAGGAACACAAGGATCGGATTCTTCGTTGTCCTCCTCGACCTCGCAATTGCATCGCGCACCGCGTCTGCAAGTTCAGCGAGCCTGTGGATTGTGGTCGTCGGTGTGGCAATCCGTTCAGCCGCGTGGGTGACCCGCGTATTCTCACGCTCTTGGATGCTTCTGGCGATGAGGGGTGCGAATTCCATCGGATGTTCCCGGCAGCGCACAACCGAATCCTTCTGTAGCCACACGCCGTATTGGATACGCGGCAGGAACCACGCCCGCGATTCAGCTTGAAGGCCTCCTAGCTTCGCAAGTGTGCTTCGCAGCCCATAATCATTCTCCAGCTCCTTGGCGTTCTCCGCGTGGAGCCGGACGCGATGCTCGTCAAGTAGGGGGGCCGCAACCACGGCGGCGAGGCGGTCGAGCTTGAACAGCCGGAGCCGCTCCGCGAACAGGGCAACGACGGCATTGACAGTCTCATCGCGATTCTCGTCCGCGATGTTGAGCAACTCCTTCCGCACGGAATCGTTGGCGAGGATCGAATCGGCTACTTGCTTGACTTCATCGGGGGACTTGTGCCGAAATGGTGGACAGGCGCCCATCGCATCCGGCGCTTCGTACTTGGGTGACGACGGGCGAGCCAGCATCAGCGCCATGAATCCGCGTTCGATCCATGCGTCGGAGACTCCATACGCTATTGTAACGCCTGCGCGCCCAACTGAGGGGCTTGTCCATCGAGTCACGCCGAACGGATCGTCCGGAGGCCGACCCGTGAACGGCTTGCTGCGAACGGTTTCCCAAAGCCGCAGCAGATGCTCGCGCGATCCGAGGTCGGCGGCGCACCGTTGGAACACAGCTTTGGCGGCGTCGGTGCGTTCGCTCCTAGTCTCAACGAGGTGAAGGCACCACCCTGCCGTGATGAGCGTGGCATAGCTCATGACGTCGCTTGCTTCGCGCAGCTCCGGCGGAACGTTCGACTCCTCGTGTGGAACAGCAAATCGCCTCCCTGTGTGTTCATCCCACCGGAACAGCCGATCCTGGAAGTTCACGGCGTCCTTTGTGCGACCCGCTTCTAGCCCGGCTCGCATGAGTTCCAGCCGCCAAGCAAGATCGACCATCAGGACGGGCATCTGCGATGCGATCGTTGGAGGATCAGATCGCCACGAGGAATGGGCGTATTCGAACTGGGCACCGAGGGACATGAGAACCACATTATCGAGGTAGTCGCCTACATAGTCGGCAAGCTCCGTTCCCTCGATGGCCTGGTAGTAGACGGCGACAATAATCTCACCTGCGCGGTGATACAGCCCCGGATGCAAGTGCTGAACGGCCAGATCCATCATCCGGCAGGAAAAGGTGAGAAGAGCGGATACCTTTTCACGATCACCGGATGCCACGGAGTGCTGAGCCATATTGAAGAAGTTGAACCCAGCGAGAAAGTCAGGCAGGCGCTCGCGGTGCATCGAGAACTGTCCGGCCACGGCATCCGCGCGAGCCAGCCCGCGCTTCACGAGCGCCTCTTGAATCTCAAGCCCGCGTTCCAATTGCTCTGAGGAGTCGTGCCTCGAATAGCTCACAAGCACATCCTCGAATCGGGAGAGAACATCGACGACATCGCGCCTTCGCGCCGACCCGAGGCGAAAGACGGCTCGCAAATTTTTCCGTATCACCTCGACAACTTCCTCGCCGGGCGCGACGACATCCTGTTTCCGACGACCCTGGTCATCTCGGCTCGGCGACAGCACCAGCGCGACTGTGTTGTCGACCACATCGCCGGGGCCGATACATAGCTTTGCGTCGTGGTCGGGGCATACCGACCGGATGTGATCGCCCAGTAACCTCAGCGCCGTGAGGTTCACGTCCACGACGGAGCCACGGCCATCCAGACTCAGCTTGACCGGAGCGACCGGATCGACGCTAGTGAAGCCGCCGACCGTGGAATACCTCATCCCTGCGTCTTCGACAGCCTCCTCGAACACTTTGCGTTGCCGTGCGTGGTGGATGTCTTCGTCCAGCGCCCGGTCGTACTCCCAAGTGAGGCTCGGCGTCAACAACATTACGAAGTCGTCTGAAACGCTAGTCGTCATCCGGTGGAGCAGCCACAAAACGAGCCACAACACTAACAGCACAAGAGGCACATCCAGAATCGCCATCGGCACTGCTGCGCGAGGCAGGCCGAGCGGGCATATCAAGGACACAACTACATTGGCCGCAACGACACCAAGAGTGAAGGCGGCGATGGGAATCAGCCCCTCGCGTCGGCGCAGGTAGCGAACGAGAAACGCGGCCTTGTCGAGCTTCTCACCGTGGTACTGAATGCCAAACACGATGACAGCGAACAGGATTCCGGCTGCGCCGCCCACCACCTCGGCAGTCGTGACCAGCGTTCCGGCAAGGTCGGACAAGTGATCGGAAGTCGCACCGTCGGCAAATGCCGCGCCGATCGCTGCCGATAGTCCGACACACAGCACGAACACACTGGCACCGAGGACTGAACTTCGCTCTATCGTGTGCAGGGCGTGAAGACGACGATGGAAGCGCTCTGCGGCGGTAGTTCGCACTGCCCTTTGCCGACGAAAGCGGATATCCCGAAGCGAGTCGGTGCACGACGATAGCCATTCCGTTCGGTCCAGAAGGGGACGCGCCGCAGTTCGCCATGCACATCTCAGGCGTGACCATGCTGGTACGCTGGTGTCGCGCAGCGCCGCCCAGACCTCTGGGAGCCTCTCTCGGAAGTCCGGCCAGCGTTCATAGATCGCACGAAACTGTTTCACCTTTCAACTAGCTCGGATTGTGCCCATGCACTGTATGGCTCGCAAGACGTTTCGTTTTCAGTCCAGGCTCCCTCTCCATAGGACAGGATTCCTGCTGCAATCTATTCCGCACGCTTTTTCTCCCACCGCGCTCGATACGCGGGAGCGCCCCTGGATTGCAGTTGCCCTGCGCACCACAGACGGGAATGCACGGCGATTACCCGTCATCCAACTCAATGCCGACAGCTTTGGCCATCGCACAAACCGCCTCGTACTCGCCGTTGGCTGGGGCGCGGACGATGAACTCGTGCCCGTCGAACGTGTCCACGGCGTCGACGCAAATCATCAAGAGCCCAAGCGTGAAATCGCAGTAGAACGCACGGCCGGTGTTGTAGCCGAAGCTCCGGATAGCCAACTCCTCTTTTGTCTTGGTGATCGTGACGCGTCCGCACATGCACTTTTTGTAGGTAAAGAGGCCAGCCGGTGTTCGGTATCATACCACCGTGGCCAAAACCGTGGACCCCGACAAACTCCGCAGACGCCGGCGGCTATGCCTGGCCGGTCTGGCGTTCTGCGCCTTGTTGGCGATGGGGAGCCTACTCAGCTTCTGGACGGCCCCGGCCTACATGGGGGCCAAGAGGCAGGTCTTTTTCATCGGCGGGGGGCTGCTGATCCAGGGCGCGCCCGCGCCGATCCACATGGGCTTCCGGCTGGCGGACGCGGACATCCCCGACCGAGGCGTTGTTACCCGAGTGATATACTGGTTCCGTCTGCCGCAACGAATGAGTGCCGGGGCGCTGTTCATACCCTTCGGACTCCCGACGGTCTTCCTCACGGTTGTTTTCGTGTTTCTGGAATGGTTCTGGTCGAGGCGTCCGCCACCCTGGATGTGCCCGAAGTGCGAGTACGACCTATGCGGGGCGGATCACGTTGTCTGCTCGGAGTGCGGGACACCGGTCGTCCTTGAAACCCCGATCGACTCATGAGCCGAGATTCCCAAACCTATCCGGTGGCTTTCCCCCGTCCGCGATGCGGCTTTGACTGTCGAGCCCAGGCCAAGGCGAGGGCGTACCCCTCCTGTTGTTACTGAAACGTCTCTTGCCCTCGGCCGCTTCTCGGGGTAATTTCTCTCGCTCAGCGCCGAAACTCGCCACCAATTCTGGAGGCAGCACGTGCCAAAAGACTATATCAGATTTTTTGACCATTTGTATTCCCACAGCGGCTCTCTCCGCAAACTCGTCGGAGCCGATGCGGATGAATTTGTGAAGTTGCTGCGAGAGCAGCCCAATGTGACTGGCCACAAGCTCGGGGTCGATTTCGAGAAATATCTGATCAAGCTGATTCGCTTCGGCTTGAAGGTTACCCCCATCAGACCATATTTCTCCGACTTTCTTAAACGACAAAAACTGGTCAGTACCATATCCAAGGGCACTCGAATCGTTCTCACCAGGCAGCCATCAAAAATCAAACTTTCCAAGACACATGTAAAGGAAATTCATCGTGCATTGAAGGTCGCCCGAAATGTTGCGGCGCAGATCCAACCGCCGAAGTCCAGATCACTGCGCCCTTCCATTAAGATGCACCCACTGCGCCCTTCCATTAAGATACACGAGGAATCTCGTGTGTTCGGCGCAAGGGAAATTGGCGGTAGTTTTATTGACGTCGATGAATTGCTCAGCAGACGTGACGGAATTGCTGCTGCTGATGCCATCTTCAAGTGGCCTAAGAGCCGTGAGATCCTCGTCACCGGGCACACTCTTCAGGGCGAGTCGGCGCAAGTGTTCAACTGGGGAAGGGAATATAAGCTTCGATTCGGGATCGGGACGCCGCTCGTCGTCAACCTGGCTAGAGGAAATATCGCGATCAAAGATGTTCCCAGTGGCGGCTTGAAGACGCTCTGGGTCATCACGTCAGCCGATGTCGAGTTCATTTCGACGCCGACGACCTTAGAGCCTAGGAAGATCTGTAACACTTGGACGACGGAATTCGAATTGCTCATTCCGGAAGAGGGGAACACCGAGACGAAAGAGGTCGCGTTTCGTGCTGGCGTCACACCTGGTAAGGTGCATCTGACGATTTACGCTGTCGCCGTAAATGGCGCTCGCGAAATCTATCGAGAAGTGTCGGTGGGATTGAGAAATGGGCCGAAAGTCACGGCAGATGAAATCGCAAAGACGATTCTGCACACACATCTCAGAACGACACACGAATGGACGACGCCGCCCGAGCACATTCAGGTGACGATCAGCAATGGTACAGCTTACATCACGACGAAGGGGTTCCTCGTTGAAAAGTACGAGTTTCAAGAGTCCTTCAAAGGGTTTGATACCATGGTGGCGGGTACGATTCAGAACGTCCGAAACGCTCTCGAACAATTCCGAGAGGCGCATGGAGATTATTTGAATGATCTCGATCACTTCGACATTCTCGGCCGGCTTTCGAAGCGCGGAAAATGGGAGCCACATTACGCTCGTGGCAACGGTTGGCAACCGCTCCCGGAAGAAGCCGACGCCGCCCACAAGAAGTCGTTCGACGAAGTCCTCAAATCCAAAGAATGGCAGGCCCTGGCCAGCGCGGGATACAGACTTTTTGAATCCTGCTTTGACAAACAGTCGAAACTCCGGATACTGCTGGCAAAACTTAAGCCTGGTAGCAGAATCGATTTTCACTGGACCAGTCAAGGCGGCGCCGGCTGGGTGGCACACGTCCCGTGGGCGCTGATGTACACTGAGCCGGTGGACGTAATGCGTAAGACGTTCGCGAATCCGGAAAACTTTCTGGGTCTGCGATTCCGCATTGGCACGCATTCCTGGCCCGTCAACAACGGCTCCGTCATTCTCGGCGGCATGGATTCGGTCCATTCAGTGAATCTACTTTATTGGGGAGACAAGGCCGATGACGAGGTCGCGGTCGAATCCGGATGGCAGGCCGGCGAGTACAAAAAACTGAAGCGATCACAACTCTTCCCCGATCGAACCCAACCGGACTTCAAACGCCAGATTATGGGCGCACTGGACTCACCGGGGCCCTCTCCCGTCGGCGTCTTGTATTTCTATTGTCATTGCAGCGTAGGAAACGGCGCTCAGCCGGTTCTGCGCTTTGGGAACACCTCCAAAGTTGAAGACACTCTTGGGATAGCCGATCTTTCCCAGGCCGAAATTACGGATGCACCACTCGTCTTCGCGAATGCATGCACGACTGTGCAGGCCGATCCTCATATGGCCAGCGAACTAGAGGACTCCTTTTTCCAACGCGGCATTCGAGCCTTCATTGGCACCGAAACAAAAGTGCCGATCAAACTTGCAAGCAAGTTCGCGTGGCTGTACTTTCGTTTCTTGTACCGCATCGTTGATGAAAAGCCGATGGCGGCCGGAGAGGCGCTCACCCAGGCACGCATGTTCCTGTGGACCCAATACAAGAATATTGGTGGGTTGTTCTACAGCATGACCAATCAATACGAGTTGTATCTCGCGTCCGAGGAGGAAGTGACTGCGTTGCGAAACTAAGGAGGACAAGATGGGCCGTTCGCTTACTCTACTCGAAGAATATCTGGTTGCAGACTACGAGAGACGGATCAGTCTCTTGAAGGATACGAAGACGAAGGCTGCAGTCGAGAAGTGGATGGGCCCCGCCGCTTTCCGCGAATTGATGGGCCAGCTCCCTGATACGCATTATCTCAGCGCCGGACCGAAGAATATCGTCTTCGCGCCGGGAATAATGGGCAGCACGCTTCAAAGCATTGGATTGGGCGGTGTCTGGTGGATCGATATCGCGCAGGCCCGCGACAAGCTTGACCAGCTCCGGTTGAAAGATGACGGTACAGGCGATGTCGACGAGCTTGCTGAGATCATGCCTGGCGCCGTGGATCTGTCCTATGAGCCGTTCCGCCGGGCGCTGGCGTCCGCCGGTATCTTTGGCGGGAGCGTTCAATTCCCGTACGACTGGCGCAAGTCATTGCGGGCATCGGCCGACGCCATGCGCGACGTGATTCTTAAGACCCATGCCGATTATGGAAAAAAGGTGCACTTGGTCGGTCATAGCATGGGTGGGCTTATGATTCGCACCGCGCTCATGATCCACGGGCAGCAGCTTTGGCCGAAGATCGACAAGATTGTTTACATCGGTACGCCGCACTTCGGCTCGCCCTCGATTGCCGGGTATCTCAAGAACCACCTCTGGGGCTGGGAGCAGCTTGCCATCGTGGGGATGTTTCTAAGCCGCGAGACATTCCGCACGATGCGAGGCGCGCTAAGCCTGCTGCCGGCGCCCGCAGGCGTCTATCCCGGAACACGAAATGGAGAGAAACATCCCTGCGCAAATTTTGACCTTTACAAGGCGAGTGATTGGAAGCTAGAGATAAAGGCCGACGCGACCGTGCGTTTACAAGTTATTCTCGATGAGGTTCGTCAATTTTATACCGACCTGTACAACTGGCACGACGATCTTCTGCAGGAATACAAGGACAAGATGCTGATGATCGCAGGCGTCGGCCAGGATGGCTTGTTCCGGCTTGAGTTCGATACGATCCTGTGGGGCAGTTGGGAACGCACGAAGAAAATCACCGCACGTCAGAAGTGCGACGTGAATTACGAAGGCGATGGAAGAGTTCCGCTCGCTTCGGCGCAGATCGAAGACGTAACGACCCGCTACGTCGAGGGCGAACACGGCGGATTGCCGAATATTCCGGCAGTCGCGCAGGACGTTCTGGCCTGGCTTACTGGAGGCAATCTGAATTTGTCGACGACGTGCCAAGACGCGCTCGGAGGTCATCTTTCCGCGGTGGACCTAGCGCTTCAATCGCCTCTCTTAAGTGGAAGCGGCGTTCCGAACCGCTTTCGCGATTTGCCCGAATACGAAAACCCAACGCCTGATTTTCGAAAGAAGATTGAGAAGGATCTCGACGATGGAAAGATTCCGCAGATCAACCTAGTCAAAATCCTTTGAAGCCGATGTCTATGTATTAATGCGCCAAGTTGATGCTACGCAGCGAAGGCTGAGGTTAGATTCTTAGCGATGGTCTCGAACAAAGGTGTGTGCCTTTGGCCCCTTCCTCCGAACCCAACCCCCTCATAACCCGACGGCCCGAACGGGCCAGAGACTCAGAGGCTTTTGACGCGATCGGGGCGGCGGTGGGCCGGATCGCACCCTAAAAAGGGTCGCGCGCGACCTTCGCCGAGACCCATTGCGCCCCGCGATCGCTGTAAACCTTTGCCCCACTTTGCGTAAAAACGCCAACGGCCCGAAAGTCTCCGTCCGGGCGTGGTGCGTTAATTATTTGTGGGTCCGCCAGTTTCGCTACCGACCGCCAACTAGAGGGAACCACACCGTCCTCGAACAACGGGCCCGCGCGCAACAGAGACACTTTTCGAGTCCGGTTCCCTCCTGCGAACCCAACCCCATCGGGTTATGAGGCGCGAGTCACGCTCAACTGGATCGACCGCAGCTTATCGTCTGGGATGGTGCGGGGCACGATCACGGGCGTTAGTCAATAAAACGTCTGGCATTAATGGCGGCGGCGGGTGAGGCAGAAGGCGAGGGACGCGAGGGCGAGCAGCGCCGAGGCGGGCTCGGGAATGACGGCGCGGTAGGCTTCGATGAGTCCGTTAGGGTTGTAGGCGTCGCCAACGATCGTATTTCCATCATTCGAGATTGCATATGCGCTGATTAGATTCCAACCCGTAAGGTTGAGCTCGAAATCGGCTTCCAGCATTTGCTTAAGGTCACGAATGCCGTTGGCTCCGTCCCAAAGTACTGCCCGGAACTCAATTCGCCGGCTGTACCCGACGATCCTCGAACCGTCGGCTGAGGCGGCCTGCGCCGCACTCTCGGTGTCGCCAGGTAGATAGCCGAGCATTTCGTAGCCACTGCCTTCTTGCCATGCGAATGCATCCAGATCGCCAACCGGTTTGCGGGTCCATCCGACCACGGTGGCTCCATCCGCCGAAACGTCTTCAGCGATGCCTGAGATGGCGCCATTGGGGGGAAGACCAAGATTCTGGAAACCCATCTGGGCGCTCCAGCGAAAAGGGCGGCGAGGAGTCCCGACAGATCCGACAATGACGTTCCCATCATCAGAAACTCCTGTGGCGCTCGAGTCGGCGATTCCAAGACTCATCATCCCGTCTTGCGGGGTCCAGCGAAACGCCTGATCGCCGATCTGAGAGTGGCTGTATCCCACGATGGTCGATCCGTCCGCAGAGACATCGGCGGCTGAGCTCGAATTCCAGCCGCCGGGCAGAAAGCCGAGACCAGTCATGCCAGTGGCCTGAGTCCATCGCATGGCTTCTTCGAATGAACCGGAAAGGACCGATCTGCCCGACCCGACGATCGTCAATCCGTCGGCAGAAACCGAGATCGCCTGGCTGTTGAAATCGCCGCCGGGCAGGTCGCCGAGGCTGACCATGCCGGCCGCCTCTGTCCAGCGGAAGGCTTCGCCGCGTCCGTTGACGGTGGAGTTGCGGGAACGGCCAACAACGACGGAGCCGTCGCCGGAGACGCCGAATGCGACGCTTGGCGACCCTTGGGGGTGAAGGTAGCCGAGGCCCATGAAGCTGGGAGTAGCGGCGGCTGAGGCCATCGATACGACCGCAATCGCTAGCGTGCCCGAGACGCAAACGCGACCGATCCCATTGGAGTCAAACGGCAGCGTCAAGTGATCCCCTCTAGCCTGCGGCAGTTCCGCCCCATGTTGAACCATACCCTAGCATGATACGCTATTTCCAATTCTCAGCCCAGCAGTAAGGTCCCAAAACGTAGCCTGATCGACCGCTCGGTCCAATAGAAGGACATCCACCCGCTTGCGCCCGAGCAATCCGACGAGTTGTCGCCGGCAAATACATGATTTTCCCCGCCGGGCAGGTCGCTGAGGCCGACCACCCTTGTCGCCTGCGTCCAACAGAAGGCTTCGTCGGCAGCATTGCCAGTCGAATTCCGGCTGCGACCGACAACGACAGAACCGTCAGCGGAGACGCCGAAGGCGGCACTCGGCGACCCTTGGCGGTAAAGGTAGCCGAGGTCCATGAAGCTGGGGGTTGAAGCGGCAGCGGTCGTTGAAGAAGCGATCAGTACTATTCAGGCTACCATAACTTTAGCGTGCCCTGGACGCAGTTGAATGGGGAACACTACCAGCTCCCCGATATCCACAACTCCAACATCGATCGACCACGTCGCGAGGGCGTGGTCGACTGCTTTAGAGCGTATCGCAGAATCACGCTCCTCCTAACCTGGCGGAGACATCCTCCTCCGGCCCCAATTCCACAATTGTCCGTGCAGAATGACGATCAAGTACCAAAGGACTGGAATCTCCGGCCGATCTCGTACGAGGATTCCCCATACGTGCGTGATCTGAAAAACCAGAGCTTCGCCCTCAGGCCACAAGAGCGCATAAAACGAGATTCTTACGAAAACCACCGCCAGGCTGAATACCAATCCTCCAAGAAACACTAGCCGAATGCGTGAGGGGCAAGTCTTGACAAGGGCCGCGCACGCGATGAGCGACGCAGGCTCCGCTAATGACAATAGGTAGTAGAGCTTCGCCGTGGACAGGAGATCGCGGAATGCTTGTCCGTTTAGGGATTCTGGCCAAAAGACGAGGGCGTTGGATGCGAGACGGAAGCCACCCAGGACAAGGCTAGCGAAAATCACAAGTGAGGTCCACTGGTCGAGACCGGAACTCAGACCAACTCCAGAATAATCCAGCGGTTTCGCCAGTCCTGATCTATTGTTCAGCGTCGCCATCGTCTTCGCAACTTGCTCAATTCACCACCAACACGCACTTCATACCGACAAGCACCTCTTATCCCGACCGCCGCTAAAGGGCCGAATGAAAAGTGCTGACCACTCCCATAGCCACGAAAAAAACGCGAAGCTCGTCCATTGGAGGATGCATTACATTGCTCTTGCAATGAAGTGTGCAACAAGGCGCATCAGACTGCATGTTTATTCATCGTCATGGATGTCGATGACACCACATCCGTATTCAAAACCTACTATGCTGCAGGCGGCGTTTGCATTCGGCCCGCTACACCCACTCGACTTAGTTGAAGCATAACATCCACGTTCGGCGCACTGACATCTGTCGGACTTCTTCTGGAGTACCCTACATTTTGGTTGGTTCCAATATGCCTCAAATTCTGAGGCTGCGCGGTTTTGACAATTCTGTGCGTTGTCGTTGGTTCCGGGCGGCCTCTTGCCGGTCTTCATGAGCCGACACTTTTGGAATGCATGGTAGAGCTCATGCCCAACCGTATTGCTGTCAATCGTCTTCAAAGGATTGATCAGGACAATCCCTGTCTCCGGATTGAATGCGGCGGGGCCGTTTAGCGAAAGGTCGCATACTGGGGGCCCAGGAGGTTCGCACCCCAAATCTTTGATGCCTTTGAGAATCTCTTTAACTATAGGATCATTGAGGCCAGATGCATAATCAGCCTTGGCCTTTTCGCACGCGCGGTTCAATAGAGCAAAAACTGGGCGGAGAAGGCCGCATACTCGTAATCCGAGCGGGTCTAGCTTATTTGCTGGGTCATTTGAGCCAAAGCGGGTCACCAAAAAATCCGCGAATTCGGCAAGCGGATCCCTACTCATCCACCGCCCGGTAGTCGGCTTGTAACTGCGATAGCCGTAGTAGTAGAAATCGTCGCTTGCCACAGCCGCCTCGAGGTCACTTTCGCAGTACTTCGTGCTGAACCGGAATGGGTTCTGCGCCGAATACGTCCCCGTGGCAACAAGCGCATTCCCGTAGGCGTCGTATTCGTACTTCGCCGCGAGCGACCCGTCGGCGATATCAACAAGCTGCCCGACGTTGCCGTTCGCATCGCCGAAGTAAATTAATTGCTTGTCGTCGGTCGTGGAACTTGTGCCCAGCGTGTCCTCGACGGCGAGAAGGCCGCCAATCCCGCCGGCGCCCTGCCGCGTGCCGGAAAGGTCCAGGCCCCAGGTGAACCGCCGCAGCGGCGTATTGTCCGGCGAGCCGTTAGCATCGAGGTCGCGGCCCTCCAGCTCCACGACCATGTTCCAGCCGTCGTAGATGTAGCGGACATCCTGCGTCGGGCTGCCCCAGGATCCGCTCGACCAAGTGTACATTTGCCGGCGAATCCGCCGGTTCATGTGGTCGTACTGGAACAAGACTTTCTTATTGCCTTCTACCGGACTGGATGCCGGCATCACTTCCTTCAGCCGGTTCTCGCCGTCCCAGACGTAGGCCCACTGCCCGTCGCCGAGCATGTTGCCGTCGAAGTCGTACGCAAACGACTGCGTCGGGCTCGGGCAGTTCTGCGCGTCATCGAGCGACGTGTAGGCGTTCACGTTACTGGAGCAGTAGTGCACCGTCGGATCGCTCCCCGTCGTGCTCGTCAGTCGGTTGCCGATCGGATCATAGGTGTACCCGCGGTTGCGGGCGGTGATCGGGTTGCCGGCCGGCGGGACCGTTGCCCCTTGGCGGGCTTCGGCGGCCAGAAGTTCGTTCCGAGTATTGTAGCTGTAGATGTCCCCATGATCGCCGACCGTGTCTGAGAACGCCGGACCGGTCCGGGTGACGCTCGTCCGGCGACCGAGGTTGTCGTTGGCGTAGGCGTATTTCGAGACCATGTTCGGATTCCACCGATTCTCGACCGCCGTGACGAGGTCGCGGTGCTGCTCGTATTCACGGATGGCCACGGCGAGGAAAGTGTCGAAATCCCCTACGAAATATGTCCGGTCGATTAGATCGCTGTTCGCCACGTAAAGATAAGCGGCGCCGCCTGCTGGCAGTCCGGGACCGTAAACTCTGTGCGGCCTGCCCTGTTCATCATAGGTCCAGCTTGTCGCGTAATGCGAGTCCAGGTCTTCGTTCAGACCCACGGTGAGGCCCTTATATCGTCCCTTCATCGTGAGTGCCTGGGGGTCAGTCTGGTCCTCATATTGGTAGCTGATCGTGAGCGGCGGGCTGCCGTGCAAGTGTTCACGATCGAGTTGAAGATCGGGCCGATAGTAGTAGTCGTGATAGCCCCAGACGTCGAAGGTATTGGTCTTTCGGCCCAATCGATCGTACCAAAAGAAAGTTGACGGTGTCGTTGTTGGGTTGTACGTGATACTCTCAAGTTCCCCCGTCGCCGGAGAAAATGAGTACGTCGTCTTCGCCGGGGCTTGAACCGTGTTCCGAGCCCAGATACGAGTCAGAAGGGCACCGCTAGTGGTGTACGTGTACGTCACTTGCTTGCCGTCCGCGTAGGTCTTGCTGGTAACAAGGCCAGCTGCGGCGTCATAGGCCCAGGTCGTCGTGTCAGCAGGTGCGCCGGAGCCTGGCCAAGTGGGGCTCGTCCAGTTCACGGTGTCGATCCGGTAGGTCTTCAGTTTCGTCCGTTCTGCCGTCGCGGAGTCGTATTCCAATTCAACAGGCTGCGGCACCTCACCCCAGACGTTTGTGATCTGGCCGCGGGGGTTGTAGGTGTAGTAAGTTTTTTTGCCGGCCGGGTTGGTAACCGATGCTAATCGGCCCGTACCGTCGTAGGTGTAGATGGTCGAATTGTTCGCCGCATCCGCTACCGACATGACCTGGCCGGTAGTCGGATGGTAAGTCGTAGTCGAAGTTCCAGTCCGGGGATCGATGGTCGTTGTGCGGCGGCCAAGTCCGTCGTATTCGTAACGGTAAGTGAGGTCCGAGGTTGTCCGCGTCGATTGGACCAGTCCGTTTCTTGTGACAGTTTCAGCGGAGACTGTTGAGGCGGGCGATTGCGTCGCCTCCGTGACGCGTTTGTCGCTTCGGACGATCGTCCGCGCCGAAGTGGTCACGTTGTCGTGGATGTCAATGGACTCGGTCCGGTCGACGCCGTCAGTCGAGAACTGGCGGCGCGACGTGTTGGTCCGCGTCCGCTGCGAGCTGCCATCCGTTGCATAGACGTAAGTTTTTGTCTCCAGCCACCAAGAGCCGCTGGCCAGAACAAACCGAGATTCAGTATCGGACACCCGGTCTTGCTCAGCCGGGTCTAGCGAATCATCGTAGTCACGATTCGCCCCGGACTGGACGACAGAACCCAATTCGTCATAAGCGTAAAAAACATCGGCTGCGCCAGTAGTAATGAATTCGGCCGAGCGCAGTCCCTCTCCATTAATGAAGGTCCCCTCGATTACATCGTAAGTCCAGTCATCAATCGGTCCAATTTTTCCGCCGCCTCCTCCACCGCCGCCCGGGCGGATGTTGCTGGACTTGCGGCGGTAGAGTTGACTACTCGTGTTGTAGTAGTATTGGGTTTGGTTGACGCTCCCAACCATCATACTTGTCGGTTCCGGCCTTTCCTCATGGCTGCGTCGGCTGACCATGTCGATCCACAGCTTGTGCCAACGGACACTGTGGCCGGTGCGGATGATTGTCCAGAGAACTCCTCGCGCCAGGTTCGCACCTTCCACCCCGTACTCGTAAGTGCGTCCCACCACCCCGGTGCCGCTGACGCTCTTGATCCTCCCGTCACGGTAGTATTCGGTGATCTCGGTCCCGCCGCCTGGATAGGTCACCTCTACTCTGCGGCCGCCTCCCGCGGCTTGGCAATAGGCGAAGTTGGTTTGTAGGCCTGCATCATCGGTGGTCCTCGTCACTCGGCCGGCCAAATCAAAGATGGTGTGATAATCTTGAGAAACGCTGGCTCCAGCGCTCGTCACGTCCGTGACCCGGCCCATCACGTCGATCGTCCGCATCGTCACAATGTCCTGCTGCGCAAGGTACGATCCATTCGCGCCCACACCTTTCTTCGTAATGGTCGTGACTCGGCCGAGCACGTCCGGAGGGCCGTACTCCGTTCGGATGCCGGTCTCATCCGTCATCGACTCAAGGCTGCAGCAGTTCCAGGTGTAGTCGACCTGGCTGGTGTCGGACCGGAGGATGTTCGTCACGTGTCCGTCGGCGTCAACGGTTCGAAGCGTCCATTCCAACGGCTGGGCGGCGTTGAACGCGCTGCCGGCGTAAACGAGTGTCGCGGAATAGACGAGGACGTGGTTCTTGTTAGTGATCGAAATATTCCGAGTTGACTGGTCGGCAAGGAAGGTCACTGCGCCACCGCTCAGGTAGCCGTGATCGACGGTCGATTGAGTAAAGGTGCCGGTCGTCGAATTAGGCGTGAAGGTACGGGTTGCTGGATTGAAGTCACCAAGTTCCTCTGCGTGCAGGTCAAGCCGGCTGTCGGGGAACTGCACGCTGTACAGCTTCAGCCGGGCAGTGTCGCGGAATCTCCATATCGTGCGGAGGTTCTCCTGGTCACCGTAGCCCATCGAGTTCGTCTCGGTCGCGCGCTCTTGGATCGTGACCTGGAGGACGGTCTGGTCCGGCAGGGTTTCGGTCTTATAGGCGCGGAATGCCTTAGAGACTACCGCGCCCTTGGCGAGCTTAGTGATGATCCTTGGGCGACGATCAACGAATCCTTGAGGGATGACATCGGCAGGATCGACGGGTGTGTAGAGGTATTGAGTTTCTCGGTAAAGCGTCTGGCCGACAGAGGGTAGCGACGCTGGGAACGATTCGTCAAGCCAGGAACTCACGATCCTGGTGGGACGGCCATTGCTGTCGTAGTCATACCACGCCCATGAGCCGTTCTGGTACTGGATGGATTTGACCCGCTTGAAGCGGCCGAGGTCCGCGGGATCGGTGTAGAACGCCCGCGTCGTGGTGAGGTTTGCGTTGTCCGGGCCCGCGCCGGGATCGATGATCCTGGTGACCCAGACCTTGCCTTCGTCCTCTTCGAGTCCAAATGGAGCCGCGTAGGTCTCGTCCACACGATACAAAACGACACCACTCGGATTCTCCACAGAGTATTGACGCACATTGCCAGTCGTCCAGTACACTTTTTCGACGCGCACGTCGGTTTGGTCCGGGTTCTTAATGCGAAGGTCCCAGTTGTTCGCGCCGCCCGTGTTCCTGTACTCGTAGTGGCCCTTGACAGAGCCGTTGGTTTTGCGCGTAACCAGGAGCGTAAATGGGGCGCCCAACGTCTTGACGACATTCCACTCTGCGAATGCAGAAGCGCCGATGTTAGGAACAAAAAGTCCCCCCTGCTGCTCGGCCTGAACATCTTCACGGCGATAGAACTTGATCGTATACTGGTCTTGGTTGGGGTCGTTAGGCGGCGGAGGCACGACATCCGCCAGGGCTTCGTGGACCAACACCTGCCGGATAGTCCCTTCCGGCTGTTCGACGACGGTGATTCCGGGCCGCCTGACGATGTAGTAGAGGCTCTTCGGTTTCGCCAAATCGGGATCGTCTGCAGTTTCCGCAAAGAGCCTGAGCGCACCGACAGACCGGCCATCTGCATCCTTGCCGAGATTGAAGCCGATGTCGATGGCGCCGTTACGTATACTTCCGGAACCAGCTCCGCATCGACCGCCCGCACAGCCGCCGGAGTCGCCTCCTATCCTTACGCGAATGTCCTTGAAGTACCAGCCTCCGGGAGGCGCGGGAACCTGCGGATCATCCGCCTTGATCGTGGCCCGAACGACAATAAACCCTGACTGTGAGCCTGGCGTGATTGTTCCATCCTGATCGACCGAGGCGCCCAAACTGTCGCCAAGGATTTTGTATTCGACTTCGGCCGTTGGGGCCACATTGGAGAGCGTCACTTTCGTGGTCTGAGGACTGCCATCGGCGCTGCCCCCGCAGCCCTTTTCCGCCTCAAACGGATGGTCACCATCGCCGCCGGCTCCGCCGCTACCGCCCTCGCCGGAACCACCGCCTCCACCGCCACCATCTTCCCCGCCCCCTCCTCCACCGCCATCATCTTCTCCACCAACGCTCCCTCCTCCGCCTCCACCGCCACCACCTGTTCCACCTTCGCCCCCACCGCCCCCAGGTTCATCCGGGATCTCTTCTTCTGGGTCCTCAACGGTAACATCCTTAGAGTCATTTGCAGATTCGCTGGCACCGCATCTGCAATTATCAACTGCGAGCAGCGCTACTTGGTAGGTCCCGGGAAACCAAGGCGTAAAGGAATAGTCGGTGCACGTTCCGGATGCGCCACCGTTGGGTCCCACCCAAGTATGGATGCAACCGCACACAGGAGGGTCTTGCGGGCATTGGCAGTCGGGTTTAGGCGTAGCGGTGCAGGGAGACGGAAACGGCTGCACATGGTCACATTGTGTGTCTGTATCCCCTGAACTGCCAATATAGCTCCCCAGTTGGCCTATCATCAACGAAGTAGGCCCCGAAATGCTCGCAAACATCGCACCATCGTTAGTGCAAGGACATGCCTCGGTCCATTCTGGCGGGCATTGTGCGCTTAGCCGATCACTACTTGAGAACAGCATTAGGAGGGCAATACCTGCGACAAACTGGACGACGGATCGGTTCCTGGAGGGTCCTAATGACATCTTCGCACTCCGATTAATTGCTGAACCAGAGAATTCGGTTTCACGGCGTTCACTTGCAAGAGACGTACCCAGCTTTTGGGTCCAGGCAGATCGGCGCGACGCGCAGCTGGCGTGGATAGAAACTATTCCTGCATTGGCTAAGGGCCGCTTGTTCATCTTCGATCCTCCCCTGCTGAACTTGCTCTGCTATTGATCAAGGAGTGCTCTCGGCCCGCCCGAGATGTTCGGCATCGTACCGAATGAGGACGCTTGAAATCAATCGCTTGTTCAGGGTTTTTGTGAGTGGAAACCTAACAAGAAAAGAATTCACAGCCCCGCTCCATTCGCCCCCGAAGGTCAAATGCGTTGCCCGCCAGCACTAATGGGCGGTTAGGGTTTTCCCTATTTGAGGGACGCGCGGAAAAAGTGGACCGCTCCGGATTCGTAGGTGGGCCGCGGCAATTGTCAACCATCCGTCCGACGCCAATGCGCGCTGTGGTGCGGAAGGGCCCGCAACATAAGAATGAGTATCAGACGTGCGTGGTCAAACCTCATGGAAACGGCGACGGCGCAGCCGACGACGCAGTGCATGGTGCTCTCGGGATTCCAAAGGCGGCCGGCGAGGAGTTATTGATTCAGCATCTCATCGGCGATGCACTGCACGTCAGAACCGTCGACGAGGCAGTCGTTATTGCAGTCGCGAAGCGGTCGGCCGTTGGGCTCGACGGGCAGGCCTGGTGGCGTGTTGGGGCACACGTCGCACGCATCACCTGCGCCGTCGCCATCGGCGTCTTCCTGGCCGGGGTTCGCGGTGAGCGGACAGTTGTCTGTGGCATCGTCCCAACCATCACCGTCGCAGTCTGGCGGAATGAGAAAGACGTAGGCGGCGCCGGAAGATACGGCGCTGTTGTTGGCCTGGTCGCCGTTCACGCCCGTGGCGCTGCTGTCCTCGAAAGGCGCCCCGATCACCACTGTGTCGCCGGAGACGGCTACAAAATGACCAAAATAATCGAACGCATCCGTATTTGAAGCTTTTAGGTAGGCCCGCTGAAACCATGTTGTGCCGAAACGGGAGAATACGTATGCCGCGCCGGAAATTGTTGAACTGTTGTCGGCCTGGTTTCCATTTACGCCGGTGGCGTTGCTGGCTTCGAAGATCGCCGCGACAACCACCGTGTCGCCCGACACCGCCACCGTCCGGCCAAAAGCATCCCCCGCGTCGGTATTCGATGCCTTTAGGTAGGCCTGCTGGCTCCAGGTTGTGCCGCTGCGGACGAAGACATATGCCGCGCCGGAAGCAACGGCACTGTCGTCGGCTTGGTTGCAGCCCACACTCGTGCCGCTACTGTCCTCATTAACTGCTCCGACCGCCACCGTGTCGCCCGACACCGCTACCGAGATTCCAAACCGGTCATCCGCTCCGGTATTCGACGGCTTGAGGTAGGCCTGCTGACTCCAAGTCGTACCACTACGGACAAAGACGTGCGCCGCGCCGGAATCAACAGCACTATTGTCGGTCTGGTTACTATTCACTCCCGTGGCGTTGCTGTCTTCTAGCCACGCCCCGACCGCGACCGTGTCGCTCGATACGGCCACGGAAGAGCCGAAGTTGTCCCCGACATCGGTGTTCGACGCTTTGAGGTAGGCTTGCTGGCTCCAGGTCGTCCCGCTGCGGACAAAGATGTATGCCGCGCCGGCATTTGAAGCGCTGTTGTCGCTCTCGTCGCCATTCACGCCCGTGGCATTGCTGTCTTCTTGAAGCGCCCCGACTATCACTGTGTCGCCACTCGCCACGACGGAGTGGCCGAATAAGTCGCTCGCACCGGTGTTGGACGCCTTAAGGTAGGCCTGCTGGCTCCAGGTCGTCCCGTTGCGGACGAAGACGTAGGCCGCGCCCGAATCAGCGGCACTGTTGTCGGCCTGGTTGCCATCCACGCCCGTGGCGTTGCTGTCCTCCTGCCATGCCCCGACCACCACGGTGGCATCCGAGACGGCCACCGAGTATCCAAACTCATCGCTCGCACCGGTGTTCGACGCCTTGAGATAGGCCTGCTGGCTCCAGGTCGTCCCGCTGCGGACAAAAACATAGGCCGCGCCGGCGGCTGAAAGAGTGTTGTCAGCCTGGTTGCCGTTCACGCCCGTGGCGCTACTGCGCTCTCGGTATGCGCCAACCACCACGGTGTCACCCGACACGGCTACCGAGTTGCCGAATAAGTCCCCCACCCCGGTGTTCGAGGCCTTGAGGTAGGCCTGCTGGGCGATGGGATCGATGGTGAGGGGATAGACCGCCTCTCGCTCGTCCACGACGATCGAGAGAATGTCGAATGACGAATTACGAATTACAAAAGGACTGCCGGAAGCAGGCGTTGCACGTTCCTGCTCGAACCATGCGGGCAGCGTCCTACCTGTGGCGTCGAAGACGGTCAGGCCGGTGTAGTTCACGACCGCTGCGCCGTTCTTGTCGATGAACGTCACCCCGCGCCCTTCGCTACTGATCTGCGGGCAAAGGTTCCCGCGCACGGCCAGCGTGAAGCGCAGCTCCCCCACGCCGCCGTCGGGCCGCTGATGCACCGTGTAGCCGTGCTCCAGGCCGCGCTGGTCGTTGACGTACCATTCCGTCAGGTACTCGTCCCACTCATACACGACGCGTTGTCCGGAAGCGTCGGCGCAGATTGGCGTCTCGACCGTCCGCTGAGAGCCTCCGAATCCGAAGCTCACCAGCTCCAACCCCCAAGACCATTGACCGGCATCCGGCGTTGTGACGAAGCCGCGGCCGTCAAACCGAGTCCGCCAATGCTGGCCGGGGTTGCGCGCCTGATAGCCGCCCTCGACGGCGAATGCCGAGTGACAATTCGCGTCGTATGCCGCGCGGATGTCCGACCAGTCCGAGGCCGAGAGACCGTCCGGGACTTGACTTTGAGCGCCGGCTGAATCAACGAATAGCGCGGTTCCAACGACGCCCAGGAATACGGCCAATTTCATGGCGAGTCCTCCTCTGGTCACCGGCAGTCAAGCGACAACTCCATCATACCGGTTGACACCCCCTCCGCGCCTAGTGCTTTCGACTCCCGATTCAAACCTTGTGATTCGCACTTTTCGGCCGCGGGTCGAGCGCTTGGCTTGCCCTCCAAATCCTGGTTTCAAAGCAACTTACACTACTGTTCATGAAATGCGAGGAAGAATGGGAGCGCGGAGCAATCTGCTCGGTGTACTTTTTTTTAGTCAGGTCGGCATATCAGTATCCAGCCGTATCATTGCCCGGCGCTGCTAAATCTCCGCGAACGTAACCCGCCGCCGCTTGGAACGGGAGATCTTCATCTCCGGCAGTTCGACGCCCTGGATGGACGCGGCGACGGCGCAACCGACGACTCCGCCCAGCTAATCGTCGATGTTCCGGTAGTTCGAGATGCGCATGGGGATGGGGCTGATTAGGTCCGCGCCGTCGTTGAGCTTCGCCTCTGTCGAAACAAATACCCTGAACAATAATTTATCTGCGCGCTCGCGCAACAGTTTCGTTGACGAATTATAATTGGTTGTGGCCTTATGCCGGAGAAGATCCCTTGCCACGCGAAAGAGAGATTGGTGGAACCGACGCCGCTCAGTACGAAAGTGCTGTCCTGGTGCAGCTTCGAAGCCAACTCCAGGCAGAATCCAGCGACAGCCGCAAGCTTCTCGCCTCGCCCACGGATAACCCCATCTGTTCAATCGAGTCGGACGATTCTCTTCCCGGCCTCGTCGTCGTATGGCGAAACTACGCGAACAGCCGGCAACTGCGTTTCGTTCACGAGTACCTCCTGCAACTTATCGAAAAGAACGCCATCAGCAAGGTTCTTTGCGACGACACGGCCCTTCGGACCATCGCCTCCGATGACCAGTCCTGGATCATTCAGGATTGGATACCCCGTGCGATTAGGGCTGGGCTTCGGGCCGGTGCCCATACGGCGTCTTCCGCGCACTTCGCAGCGGTAGCGGTGAATGCGCTCGCCTCCGCTGCGCCCGATGGGATTGCGTTGAGGGTATTTGAGACCACGGCAGAGGCTCGAAAATGGCTTCAGGACTACAAGGCCATCTTAAAACCAGACACTCCGATCATCTTGATTGTTGACGACTACGAGGACACACGAAACGTGCTCGCTCACCTGTTGAGACGTGAAGGCTACGACGCCGTCACTGCACCCGGTCCCGCGGAGGCGTTGGCGTTTCTCGAAAAGACCAAGCCGTCGCTCGTGATCACTGACTTCGCGATGCTCCAGACGAATGGGTTGATGTTCTTCGCTCAGATCCGAAAGGACACGCGCCTTCGCGATGTCCCGGTGATCATGTATAGCGCCAACGACGTGGCCGAAAAAGCGGCTAGGCAAGCGGGCATCGATGCTTACGTTCAGAAAGCCTCGATGGACTGGGAAACCCTCCAGCGAGAGGTTCTCCGGCTCGCCGGACCGGGCAGGTTGGGAAAGTCGTTGCCCGACGTTCCGCCCGCGCGCGCGAAGGATGTTGGTTAGTGCTCGGTGGTCGCGTTCCTTTTCGATACCGGTGTTACGCGATTCTAGGGAGATACCATGATCTGGGTGGTAACCAATCATCAGGACACAAGGCGGTCGCTGGCGCCGCTGATCGCCGCCAAGGGATACCAAGTCACGGAGTTCGACTGCGGGGAGGAGGTGCTCAAGCGGGTTCGCTTTCAAACGCCCACACTCATTATCATCGACTGCGGAGTCTCCGGCAGCTTCGACATGCTGAAGGCCATTCGCGGCGAAGCCCGATCGCGAGCCATCCCTGTCGTCATGTTCAGCATCGACGATCAGATTCTTAAGGACCAGGCCCTCCTGTCCGGAGCGGACGCGTACGTGCCGAAGGGTTCGCTGGATTGGGCGGAACTGCTCATCGAGGTCGTCCGCTTTGCCGGGCCCCCGACCGGCTCAAGTACCGTTTGAGCCTTGCCTTGCCTATCGTTGAGGGGACAAGCCGCCGTCGTAACCTCGCGGGTTCTTTGATGCTCTTTCAATCACCGCGCAAGCGTCCCCCCGCTCTCGGGCCGGAGAGTTAGAGAAAGGAGGCTCTCTTGGGGGGACAGCAACAGTGTGACACGAGGCCCATCCCAAGTCAATTTGTTTATTGGCGGGCCGAAACCCTCCCACATGTGTGTCGCCATCGCCCGCTCCTCCCTTTCCCGCCGCGCCCCATCTCCGTAAAGGTGACCCGCCGGAACTTCCGCTGGTAGTGTTGCATCTCCGGCAGCTCGACGCCTTGCAGGGACGCGGCGACGGCGTCAACGAGCGTTTGGTGTCAGACGCGGCGTGAAAACGCTGCCCAGAAGCAATATCGAGCGGTAACTTTCACTGCTGCGCGTCATAGTTGTTGCCATCAACCGTCAAAGCCAAATCGGCGACATATATTGGTTGCAGCGGTTGATGCCCCGATTAGAATCAGGGCGCGATGAGCAGATTCCAGCCATCCTGGCGAAAACTCTGGACGCGGGTCGTTGTAGTGATCGCGACGTTGGCCCTCCTGACGAGACCCCGGCTTCCGATCCCGGACGTCGGCGGAACTGGAGCAGGCGATCGAGTCCTGGTCACACACGCCGGCCCCGCCGACATGCTTGCGATCACTCCCTCGAAATCAAGTTCCGTCGGTGATTTCCGCGACCGACAATGCTATCAACCGGTCGTCCCACTGGCGGCATCGTACGATGCGGTCCTAGACCTGCACCTCGTCATGGCCGACGGCGAGCCGCGCCACGCCTTCACAGGCACACTCGACCGGCGTGTCACGCTCTGCCGCTGGTTGATTTGATTCGCGCCGTTCATTTCTCCCTGTCCAATTTTATCCTTCGGAAAAATCGTGAATGCGTGCCCGGCCCTGCGCACCGGGTTCGCGTCTCGCCGGCGCGCAGCATTGAGAGATTACAGAGCGATGAGCAAATCGAACCCTGCAACATTAGAGCGGGCGCTTGCCCAAGTCCGTGACTTGCTGGACCAAGATAAGCCAGGCGACGCGATCAACCTGATTATGCGATTTGGGGCCAAAAATGCGGAGATACGCAACGCATATGGCGTGTGCCTCATGCGGCTCGGCGAGTTCGCCAAAGCCCTTGAGGTATACCGCGGTCTGTGTATTAGCCAAGGTGTTTCCCTAAAGCCCGATGCCCCGGTCGTGCATTTGATCAACTACGCGACGGTGCTACTGCTTCTACAGAATGTTGCGGGATGCATCGATATCCTTCGGCAAATTCCGGCGTCTTCTCATATTGGGGCGACGCGCGTTCAATCGGCAGTCGATCGATGGCGTCGGTCACTGCGATGGTGGCAGCGGTTGGGCTGGCTTGGCGGTATCGAGCCCAATGTAGCGATCCACTTGGACTATCCTCCAGGAGTACTGGCGTAGGCCGTTTAGCTCTCGAACGATTCGTATGCCGATGCGAGGTTGCTGATAATGCACGATCTTTCCCTGATCACGACGATCGCGGCGGCGTTCACCGCGGCGTGGCTGCTGGGCCTGCTTACCCAGTGGCTACGGCTCTCGCCGATTGTGGGCTATCTCCTGGCCGGCGTCCTGATTGGGCCTCACACCCCCGGCTTCGTGGGCGACGTTCACCTCGCGCAGCAACTGGCCGAAGTCGGGGTCATCCTGTTGATGTTCGGCGTCGGCCTCCATTTCCATCTGAAGGATCTCCTGGCGGTGAAGGGTGTCGCGATCCCCGGGGCGATCGGACAGAGTCTGGTCGCGACGGCATTGGCTATCGCCGTGTTTGCGGCGTTTGATCTTCCCATCAAGACCGGAGCCGTAATTGGGATGGCTATGGCCGTGGCCAGCACGGTCGTTTTGATGCGGGTTCTCATGGATGCCGACGCGCTCAATTCTCCCCAAGGGCATGTCGCAGTTGGATGGCTCATTGTGGAGGACATCTTCACGGTCATTCTGCTGGTCCTGATTCCCGTCCTTGGTCAAAGTAGCGAGAGCGCTGCAGTTGAGGGCGGAGCGATCGCCGCTTCAGCGACAGGGTCTTCGCTGTGGCGGACGCTTGGCGTAGCGATGCTGAAGCTCGGAGCGCTGGTGGCGATAGTAATGCTGGCCGGCTACCGCATTGTCCCCGGGGTGCTGGTGCGGGTGGCAAAGCTCCGTTCACGCGAGTTGTTCACCCTCACAGTCCTCGTGTTTTCCATCGCCGTTGCCGCCGGCTCGTACTTCTTCTTCGGGGCGTCGATGGCCCTGGGTGCCTTCCTCGCCGGCATGGTGGTGGCGCAATCGCCCGTGAGCCACCAGGCTGCGGCAGACGCGCTTCCCCTGCGGGATGCGTTCGCGGTTCTGTTCTTCGTCTCGGTCGGAATGCTCTTCGATCCGGCGTTTCTGATTCAGAAGCCGTTGATGGTCGCCGCAGCGTTGGGAATCATCCTGCTGGCAAAGCCCGCGGCGGCTCTCGTTATCGTGGCGCTACTGGGCCATTCAGCACGGACCGCCCTCACCGTGGCGATCGGTCTGGCTCAAATCGGGGAGTTCTCGTTCATCCTGTCGGACTTGGCGCGCCGCCACGGGTTAATGACCGAGGCGGGGCACAACGTCCTGGTCGCCGCCGCGATCATCTCGATCACACTGAACCCGCTGCTGTTTCGGTCACTGCCGAAGGCAGAGTCGTGGCTGCGAAAGCGCCCCCGCTTGTGGAGGCTGATGAACAACCGAGCGGAGCGGCGAGTACTCAGCATCAACAAGGCAGCCTCCAACGTGGTGGCGCGTGCTTCCCGGGACCATCAGCGACTTGCCATCGTTGTCGGCTACGGTCCGGTCGGCCGATCCGTTCATCGATTGTTGCAGGAAGCCAAGCTTTCCACGGTCGTCGTCGATCTCAACATGGACACCGTGTCAGCGCTAAACGCCGAGGGCCAGACCGCCATATTCGGGGATGCATCCAACGAGAGCATCCTGGATCAAGCCGGCGTGCGGCGGGCGTCGCACCTGGTGCTGACACTTCCTCATTCGTCGGACCGGGTGGCTGTGGTAACTGCAGCCCGAAACTTCAATACAAACGTCCGCATCCTGGTACGGGCCCGGTATCTTCGGGAACGAGAAGACCTGGAGCGCGCCGGCGCAAGTGCGGCAGTCTTCGAAGAGGCGGAGGCCGCTGTGGCGCTCGCGCGCCTCGTTCTCGCGGACACTGGTATGCACCGTGAGGCGGCGGACCGAAAGATCAAGGACCTTCGGCTCCGACTCATTATGGAGAACATCTCCAACATCAGCTCCCAGCGCGTGGGAAGCGTCATGGTTCCGTGGCCTCGCGTCCGATGGTTGCCGGCATCCGCAGACATTAACGCCGTGCTCGCGCAAGTCGCACAAGAGCGATTTTCCCGGTGGCCGGTGGTCGAACCCCAGACGGGGCGAGCGACCGGATACCTGCTCACGAAAGACTTGATCGCGCACGCGTCGAATTCCGACTGGTCGCGGATGCTTCGCCCCCTAAAAGCCATCCGCCCGGACGAAAGCATCGAATCCACTTTGACGGGCATGCAGGCAGAGGGCGCGACCGTGTATGTGGTGGAAGATGGAGATCGTCCGGTTGGATTGATTACCCTGGAGGACATTCTCGAACAGGTCGTTGGCCAAATTGAGGACGAATATCCGCACGAAGCCAGGGTTTCCTTGGCGGACGCCGTGGCCAACGGCGGAATCGTGTTGGAGTTGGTGGCCAAGACGCGCGAGCAATGTATTCGTGAACTCGTCGAAGCGATTCCCCGCAACAAGCTTCCCTCCGAGGTTACCAAGTTGCAGATCGTCAACCTCACCTTGGCGCGCGAGGAGGAGCTTTCCACGGATCTCGGGAACGGGATCGCGATTCCTCACGCGCGCTGTCCGAAGCTTGCCGCCCCGCTTGTCGTCTTCGGTCGCTCGACCGAAGGTGTCGTGTTTTCGCCAGCGGCGCAAGAGCTGGTGCGCCTTTTGTTTCTGCTCGTCACTCCGGCTGAGCAACCCGAGGCTCAACTGGCATTGCTGGGACAGTTGGCGAAAATCGCGGCCACGGATGCGAGCCGCGACGCGCTTCTCCACGCTGCTAATCCCGGCGAGGTGGTGAGAATTCTGCGCGGTGAATCGGGCGGCGAGTCGGGTGAACTTCACCTCCCATAGCTCGACACCTAGATCGAGATCGCCACGGCCCAGTCGGCGGCGAAGCGATCGAGGCCATAGTGGCCCAGGCGTCGCCCGGAGAAAATCACCTCAGACTATGCGACGACGCCTTCCGACGTGTTGCTTAAGACATCTGCGACTCGTTGGTCGGCGGCCTGGCTGAATCCCCGTTTAGGATCCTGTGTCGCATCTCCGCGTAGCTGACGCGCCGAAACTTCCGCTTGTAGAGCTTCATCTCCGCCAGCTCGACGCCCTGGATGGAGGCGGCGACGGCGCAGCCGACGACGCCATCCAGCCAGTGATTGTCACTACCATCCACGCGGAGCTTCCATTCCTCGACGGTCCGGCCCCGGCCTTCGGTGGGTACGCGGTACTCGCTGGTCAGGTGCTCGGCCAACAGGCGGTGAAGTTCGGGCTTGCGGCCGAAGAGCGTCAGCGAACCTGGATCGCCCTTGGCCACGGCAAGGCGCGATTGAATGAAACTCTTCCAGAAATTGGTGTCGAAGATCACGTACCGACAAATCCGCTTAGACGTGGCGGGGATGCGCCAATTCAGGCCTATCCGGTCTCCGGGCTGCTTCTGGTAGTCGGTGAAGGGAAGGCTGGCGGCCCCGACGTAGCGCCCATAGCTGGGTACAACCACGTGGGCGTACTTACTCTGCCGACAGAATTGATAGACCGTATGGGTCATCGGCCCCCAGCCGGCATCGATCAGGCAGCGATCGATGCGGGCGATGGTCCCATCCTCGCGCAGCCACTCTCGGCCAATCGTCGCCTCGGTCAATCTTTCCAGCCCCGCCACGATGGCCGCCTCCTGACCAGCCCCGGGCATGGCCTGGGCCAGGGTCCGCTGGACTTCACGCAGCGCGAAGTAGGACCGCTTCTGATCCGGCTCGGTGCCATAGTCGACCACGTAGCCGGTGAAGTCCTGCCCCCAGGCGACGACCATGTAGAAGAGCGCCTTGCCCTGGACATCGACGAACATCGTGAGGCTCGTGGCCTCCTTCGGAATAATCCCGCGCTTCAGGCCATTGCCCTTGGCGGCGATCTGGTCGGCGGTGAGCAGATCGACGTCGACTTGGCCTTCCGGCAAGGGTTCATTTTGATATTCCGCGAAGAAGGCCTCCTCTTTTAGGTCGATGCGGAGGTTCCAGGCATGCTGAAGGGCCGACAGCTCCTCGGCCTTGTGGCGGTGCGCCCAGGCGATGACGGCCCCTTTATCCATCGCCTCGCGGTGCTTCGCATAGTAGGCGTTGCAGGCCTCGGCGATCTTCCCCAGTTGTCCGCCGCAGGACCGCTGGGTGTCACGCCGCAGGGCCACGTACTTGGCCCACAGCTCCTCGTTCTTCGGCCAGGCATAGACCATTTTGGTCCGCTGGCCATTCCATTGGGGGTTCTTCTCGGGGTCCAAGAGCCGATCGGCCAGGTCGTCCGGTTGGATGACGGTGCAGGGCAGTAACACGGCGATGGAAGCGCCCGGACCGGCCAATCCCATGATGTCGCCGTTGATGATCTTTTCGCGATGGTGACATTGGGTGGGGCTGTGCGCCGATTCCCTCGTCTGCGGATCATCCACGATGCACAGGGACGGGCGCAGCGTCCTGCCGTCACGCATTTTGTAATTTAGGCCGCGGATCTGGCCGGTGAGACCGGTCGTCTCGATGATGGCGCCGGCCGCCTTGCTGCCGGGAATGGAGGGCAGCACGATCCGCTTGGCGGTGAACTCCATGTGGATGTACTCGCCCTGATAGAGCAGCCGCCGCTGGTTGATGCCTTCCAGCCTACGAATGGGCAGACAGACCTCCGGAAAGTCTTCCAACAAGAGATCGTTGTGTTCCAGCTCGGTGCGGAGGTTCTTGACCCGCTCGACCGCATGGCCTTCATCCGGCCCGATGATGGCCACGAAGGGGCGATGGCCGTACAGCATCGCCCAGAGTGCGGCGGTCTCGACCAGGACGGTCTTGCCGCCGCCGCGGGGAAGCGCAATGGCGAACTGTCCGCCCTCCAGGACCACGACCTGGATGAGGCCGATGACTTTGTGATGGTCGTCCGACCAGGGCAGGCAGAAGGTCTTGGGGAAATACTGCTCGCAGAAGTACCGGAAGTCGCGGGAGGCCTTCTCCTTCCGTTCGACATTCACCACGGCGGGCAGCTCACCGATGTCCCGGCCGGAGCGGGAGAGCAGGAGGTTGCGTTCGCGGGCCCGTTCCTTCTGGGCCTCGTAGCCGGTCAGGCCATCGAATTCGGGGCGGGGACGATGGCGCTCAAGGACCAGCCATGCCAGATACCGAAGCAGATCAAGCTTGGAGGAATCGCCGGCGGCGACGATCCGCAGGCCGGCCCGCTCGCGATGACGATAGAGTTGCCGTTCGCTGGTGACGGTTCCCAGCGGCGTCGAGTTGAGCAGTTGGACCAACTGCGTCGGGCGCAGACGCCGGGGATCAATCGCCACAACCGGCCATCTCCTTCACCAGCCACGCCGCGTAGTGCACGAGGTTGATCATTCCGTCGCCATTGGCCGCCGCGCCGGCGGCGATGTCGGCCTCGATCATCTCCGCCGTAATCAACTGGCCGCATCCGGCGCTGAGCAGGCGCGCCGCATCCGCCACAGACAGCGCATTGGGATTCAGCGCAGGCCTGTTAGGTTGGGTAGGCGGGCTAAGGACATGTCCTGACATCACGCCGCCTCCCGCGCCGGGGCCCTAGGCCAACGGCCGCAGCCATGCAATTCGCGCGCCTGACGGCGTCGCGTTTGGCGTAAATAACCAGAGAAGATTCTGCGAATTCCGGCCGGAATGATGGCCCCCGGGCCTTGCTTCCGGTCGCCGAACTTGCCCTCATGTGGGTGTACGCCATAGACGTACATGCAAAGGAGCAAACGATGATGACCGAGAACGCCAACCCAACCGAACGCGAAGACGACGCCCTCGACCTGATGGATTCGATGGAGATCAAGAAAATTCAGCGCCGCACGCACAGCGGTGGGGCGTGGGTGACAGGAGCGATTGCCGGACACCATTTCGAGGCGCTGGTTTTCGCCGAGCATGCCCAATCGGAATCCTACGAACTGGACGACAGCCGCATCTCGAAGTTGTGGCTGCGGCGAATCGCCGACCGCGAGGTGGTCTACAACTGGGACAGAGGCGCGGACGTCCCCGCCGCCACGCCGATCGCCCAGAAGATCGTCGACCTCCTGGCCGCGGGGCTGGCGGAATTCATCTACGGCGAATGAATGTGAACAACGCCGCGCCGCGTAGGCGCGGCAGGACCTTTTGTAAGGAGTAGATCGATGAGTACGAGCAAGAAGAACAAGACAACCAAGAAGGCCGGCGCGAAGGCGACGGCGGCGACTAATGGCAAGACGGCGAAGACCAAGGCCGCGCCCAAGCCCAAGCGCGTCAGCGCCCTGGACGCGGCCGCGCAGGTCCTGGCCAAGGCGTCCAAGCCGATGCGGGCCGGGGAGTTGATCACGGTGATGGCCGAGAAGGGCCTGTGGAAGAGCCCGGGCGGCAAGACGCCGCACGCCACGCTCTACGCCGCGATGCTGCGGGAAATCAATGACAAGGGCAAAGACGCCCGGTTCAAGAAGGTGGAACGCGGCCAGTTCGCATCGACTGGGAAGGGGGCGTAGGCGATGACGACGCGTGACCTGCAAGACCAACTGCGCGACCTGCTCGACGACGTCCTGCGCGGCCGGGACGACGCCGACGATCCCGCCAACGACTTGGCCGACCACGTCGAGGGGCTGCGGCGGATCGCCACCTACGAGGAGGTCGGCATGATGACGACGGACCCCGGGCTGGTCATCACCACCGATGACGGCCAGGAGTTCCAGGTGACCATCGTCCAAAGCCGCTGACATCACGTCCCCTTCACCAACGCCTCGCGATCTGCGGGGCGTTGCTCCGGTATTTGATAATCACTCTCGAATTCGCTGTGTATCCAATTAGAATGGGGTGTATGGAACAGCCGCCGACGCCGCGACATTCCTGTCTCAAATGTCATTTTCTGATGCGCTGGGATCGTCCCTCCACGGGGGCAGACAACAAAATGCTCGTCACACAGAAGATGCGAGAGGATCTGGAGCGTGGAGTAGGCCCGATGATGGCATGTGGGTCGAATTATCATCTGGCATGCTTTCATAATGTCTGGGACGACGCGAATCCACACGACAGTGTCGGCGCTGATTTACAATCTCGTCTCCGTGCCGAAAGAGGGGAGTCCTGCTTTTTCTATCCGTACACCCCCGGTATGTTTTTTCCGGCGGCCGCGGAACTTGAACGCCGTGAATCCGATCGACGAGAAGCGAAGAGCGATCGACGGATGGCGATGTGGGGTACTGTCATCGGATTACTTGGCGTGATTCTCGGCGCTTTGCTCACCAAACTTCTCAGTTGACGCAGATTTATCCTCGGCATTGATTTGCTTGGCCTTTGTCCCACTAAAGCCTTCAAATCTAGAAACGATTACATCACAATAGAGCGGATCGAGTTCCATCAAATACGCCTTGCGGCCGGTCTGTTCCGCCGCGATCAACGTCGAACCGCTGCCGCCGAAGAGGTCCAAAACGTTTTCGCCGGCGCGCGAGGAATACTGCATGGCGCGAATCGCCAGCTCCACCGGCTTCTCCGTCAAATGGATCATCGATTGTGGATTGACCTTCTTGATGGGCCAGACATTTCTCGCATTGTTTGGCCCATAGAACTTGTGGCCAGCGCCTTCCCGCCATCCATACCACGCGTGCTCGCAGTCGTTCATAAAATCTTTTCTGCCCAGCACCGGATGGTCCTTGACCCAAGTGATCCCCTGCGCGAAGTAAAGACCGCAGGTCGCCAACGCTCGGCAATAGTTCGCCCAATTCGCAAAGCCGCCCCAGATATAGAAGCATCCGCCCGGCACCAGCACGCGGCCAATGTTGCCGAACCATGCGAGCAGGACTTTGTCGAAATCGGCGGCCGACATAAAGTCGTTCGCCAGTACGCGGTCCTTCGCCCGCATCTTGCTCGTCGTCGGCTTCGGCTTCCCCTGCCTGGCGTCATCGAACCCTTGGAGGTGAGCCTTCTTCTTCGCTATGGCTGGAAGGGCCTTCGAACCGGCGGCGCGAGCGTTGTTCGATCGTGGCTCGACGTTGACGTTGTATGGCGGGTCGGTATTCACGAGGTGGATGGGCGCGCCGTCGAGCAATCGATCGACGTCGGCGGCGCTGGAGGAATCGCCGCAGAGTAGGCGGTGGTCGCCCAGCAGCCACAGGTTGCCGGGCTTCGTCGTGGCCGCGTCGGGTGGCGCGGGAATTTCGTCGGGATCGGTCAAACCTTGCTTCACGCCCGGGTCGAATATGACGGCCAGCTGGTCGGCGTCAAATCCAAACGACCCCCAGTCGATGTTGACGTCCTTCAACTCGGCCATCTCGATCGGGAGCAAATCAAAGTCCCACTTGGACAATGTCCCGACCTGATTATCTGCGATACGAAACGCTTTGATCTGCTCGGGCGTCAGATCCGTCGCGCGAATCGCAGGAACCTCCTTCAGCCCCAAACTCCGAGCAGCCCGGATCCGTGAATGCCCGGCAATTAAAACGCCGTCGGCGTCCAAAATAACCGGGACTTTGAACCCGAACGACTTGATCGATTGGGCCACGGCGGCGATGGCTTCCTCGCTGATGACCCGCGGGTTCTTCTGGTACTCGCGAACCGCATCGATCGGCATCATTTCAATTTGCATCGTTCGACGTCCTGTCAGCCCTGGGCTATCTCCGCCGTCGCCGGCCCCTTCGCCGTCGCCTTCGGGCGGCTTTGAACATGAACATCGCCGCTGAACCCATCGTCGCGAGGTTGAACGTAGGGGTGGCTTCGATGATCAGCTGCGGCTCGTCCAGCGTGCACTGCCTGGTGCCGGCGCCGAACTCGTAACTCCAACCCAACCCGATCGCTCCACCGGCTTGGGCCGAAGCTTGGAGGACGTCGATAACCGACGCCAGATCCGTCGCCTGTGGGCCAACGACCGGAATGTCGGCAGCGAGGGGTGTCGCGGCACCGATCGCCGCAAACAGCATGGCGTCCGATGCCGAAAGCGCTTCGTTGATCACCCCGACCTGCAGCAAGCCGCCGGCGTTGGAAATGCTGGCGATCCCCCACGCAAGGTAGGCTGATTGGATTTGAAACTGCTGGAGGGCTTCGAGGGAGAAAAAGGCGAAGGCATCGAAAAGCAATTGGCTCGAACGCCGGACCAAGATCGGCAGGGTCACATTGCGCAAGTACGAACCAAACTCGTTCGCGATGTGCCCAAAACCCGCCTCCATGGGCGACAGATTGAAGACCTCAGGGTCCATGCCCGTCACTCCGGCGACGACCGCTCATGGCTCCCACGCCGCCGCCAACTCTCGCCCTCAACGCGCCACGTTCGCCAACGTCGCGACCGGGCGGCCTGGGCGACGATCGGTACGCCGCCTCGCGCCGTGTCGCCCACGGCCCAACGGGTCGCGACGTGGGCCGACGCCTAGAACTTGCCAAGGCCGGCCCGGGCCAGATCGCACGCAACTCACGGCGGCGGCGCGGGTTGTGAAAAATCGGACAGCGCGAAAGTGTTTCTAATCCCTTGACGGTTCCCAACGCCCTCAGCGCGCAGCATCGCCGGGAAGGAACCATTGAACCCAAAGATGCCACGCTCAGGGCACTCCATGCGATCCTCCAACGCGCAGCCCATCGGCCACGCGCGGCAACGATCTTGTCTGCGGGGTTACGGGGGTTTGCGGGGATTATTCTGGTCGGTTCAATGCGCCTCGCGCGTGCGCCCGCGCGCGCGCGTGCGCCAGAGAAGCAGAAGTAACCCCGCAAACCCCGCATAGTGTTGTAAACCTTTGTCATTCAATCACTCCCGCTGCGGGGTTTCGTTTTGACAAACCCCGCAAAGTGCGGGGTTTGCGGGGTTTCGAGTGTCCGTTTCCGCATCGCGAACGGGCCGGAGCGCCCATGCGCGAACTTTGTTGTGAGCATGTTCGCCTGTATCGCACAGCTTCCGGTCATCAAAAATGCGGCCAGTCAGCCGCGAGAGTTGCTTGCCGAGCGACCGCCGCAGTGATCCATCCCCACGGTCTTTTTGAATCAAGAGGACGTCCGGTAGGTCGACTGGGTATGGCGCGTCCTCCACGAAGAAAGCCTTAAACAGCTCAGCGACAGTGACGACCTTATCCCCGAAGCGTCCCCACCACGCGTCGAATACCGCCGCCCATTGCCGATTGTCCTCGTCCTGGACTGATCGGGTCTGATCCAGGTTGTCGAGAAAGCCCTCGATACCTGCGTAGTCCATCACACTGCCGACGACGCCAGCCCACTCGTCGAAGCTGCCAAACGGTCGCATCTGTGCCCGTGGGCATCCCGCCGCGAACCACGCGCGGACGATGGTGAGCGCCGCGGACAGTAGCTCTCCACGGTTTCGGCGAACGTATTCTTCGAGATCGGCGATGCGAAACCCGCTGCGCTCCCAAGGCCGCTCGGCCTGGGCGTCCAGTCGAATCGTATAACTGCGCCGCGGCATGTCGCCCGCGACGCGGAGGTTGTTGCCGGTCGCGACCCACACCGCCTTGGAGGGCACTCGGATGGTCTCACTGCGGCCCAACACCCGGTCGGACCATTCGTGCGCCGTCAGCGCCGAGGCCAGCATCGGTGAGTCGATGGCGGTGTTGTCGGGGATGTTGTCCAGCAAAATTACCGGAGCCGAATTCATCAGAATGGAAGTGATCTTCTTTCTCCACTCGTCCTCATTTACTTTTGAAGGGACCGACTCGCTCGCGATCATCCCAACGGCGATAAAGACCAGGACCATGACGAGGAGCGTCTTTCCCGTGCCTTGCACCGGCGCATCGAAGATCGCCAAGGGGATATGTCCCCTGATGACGGCTCGCAAGAGGACGGAGAACAACACCGACAGCGCGTTGGCCTTGCTCGCCTGATCGGCGAAGGGAAAGTCGTCAATCACCGCCATGAGGATGTCGACGCACGCGTGGACTTCGTGGATGTTGGGGCACTCGGGAATTTCGGTGAGTTTCAGATCGGGGTCGGGAACGTAGAGCAGCTTTGTCTGGGCGTCGTAGCCTGGAATGACGCAAATCGATCCATCAGGCCGTACAATAGGCGCTCGGGCCAAGCCCGCGAGCGGCGAAAAGGGCCAGTGGCTTTGAACGAGGATATTTTCGGCCAGAGGCAATGGGGGCAAGACCGAGATTTGACAGACGGTGTCGCCGGATCGCTTTGAGATATAGAAGTTGGCGGTCTCGGACAGCCGACAACGCACGTGAGCCCGGTCGAGTCTCTCGATCTTCGGGATATGCTTTTCATCTTCGATGACTCGAACGAGCGAACCCGATCGCACGTACACAACCGGCGGATCGTTGAACTTGTTCATCGCGTCAATGGCGACATCGGTCAGATCGCGGAGTTGCTGGTCGGTGGTGACGATGTCCGGCAAAGCCGATTTGCAAGACGGGTTTGCACCAGCCCTCCTTTTCAGGGGAGTGTTGCGGGGAACGTATTGCGAAGTCACTTTTTCCAACGCGCGGGCGATAGTCATCTCGCCGTACGTTTGGGCGCCGTGCTGCTCGTTCCATTTTTCGCGCATCAACGCAGAGCGGCGGAAGAGGCGGTCGATCTGGGAGGAGTCCTTGGTGTAAAACGCAAGCGTGAAGACCACTGACGAGTCGGCCTCGCTCTGCGAATTGAAGTATTCACTCCAGCGTGCTGCCCAAAGGGCGGTGAATTTCTTTCCGCCTCTCCGGCTCTTCGTGGCCAGACGCAAAATCGCCTCGTCATCCAGATGACCATTGCCGGAGTAATCGGCAGTCGGGGTCGGAGGCGTAGTGGTTTTCGTGGCTGGGAAGACCAAGTCGTACACCGCGTCAAACTGGGCTTGGCGTTCATTCACATCCGTTGGTGCCTTGGGAAGTCGCTCGCCAGTTACGGTGAAAAACCTCGCTGAGTCGTACATCTCGATCTTGCCGTCTTCGTACCCGCGACTGCATCGGCCTCCTTTTTTTCTGGAACGGACGAAAACTTTGATTCCTGTGCTGGATGGACTGATCTCCGCGTAGCTGTCGAGCTGTTGGATGATGGGCAGCGCCCACGGTTTGACGTTCCCCGATGCATCGATGCATTTGTCCAAATCGACGCCGGCGAAGGGGTCGTCGGCGGAAAATACGAACCCAACGCCTGCGAGATCGCTGCAACTCTGCCACGCTGAGACGGCCTGTTCAAACGTGCCCCAAGTTGCGGGGTCGGTCGATGACGCTGGTCCGCCCTTCGTTGGGCTAATCGGGCATTTGGTTTCTTTTCCGCCGCGCTCGACGTATCTCCAGCAGACCCACTGAGCGCGCTCGCGCAAGCAGGGCGGTACAACCTGTACAAGCAAATCGGCATCCATTTCAACGCATGCGTCGGGCATCGGTGCGCTCACTCGGAAAGCAGCTCGAACGGAGCATCAAATGCCCGCCTTGGCGAGTTCCACCTCGGTTTCGTCGATCGCTGTGCGGTGATCCTGCTCGAATTGGGTTGGTGGGCGTGGTCGGCGCCTTTGGCCTGCTCTCTGTACATTTGCTGCAGCATCGCACAATTCGAAGTATCGCGCGTCGGCCTCCGCGAGGCGGCGGCCGAACTCGTCCAGCCAATGGCGCGTCGTGTAGATCATCCCGCCGATGCGCACGTGCTGGAGCCGAACCCGTTCGCCGTCACGGCCCCTGACACCGCGCCGACACCAACGCCAAACGCAGTTGGTAGATGGCCGGCCGGGCGCGATCTTGGCGACCTCGGTGAGGCTGATGTAGTCCGGAGTTGCTTGAGACTGTTCTTGCATGCAAACCTCCCACGCCCTCTTGGGCTCTGGAATATCTGCATGTCCTTTTACCGCATGTTTTGGGACGGTAACTTTGTAACCCGAGTTACCAACCCTTCAATCATGCGCAATTCACTGGAACTCTTGAATTCGGATGCGGTTACGCGGTCGAAAATAATTTGAGGAAAAAATCGAGTTACCGAAATTGGTAACTCGGTAACTCTGATTTCCTACTTGTTCCGATGGCGTACACCATTGGAACTCTTGAATTCAACATAACTTGCGCGTGAGAGTCCGAAGGACCGGGCTACCGTGAAGTTAACCCGGGTACTGGCGGCGTTTCACGGAGTTTTCACGATTAGATCGTCCGACGTCCACGCATGATCGGCTAGACCGGCTGCCATCGCCGGGGTCTTTTCGTTCAAGGCGTGGTGCGACCGGCAATAGTTGTAGTTCTTGACGAACTAGGCGAAGGCGTGGCCGTGGTTTCCGTTTTGTTTCGCTATGGGCGTTCGTCCGGCGAGTAGCGCGCACCCGATTCCACATCGGCATGAAGTCTCACAATCTCAGTCCAAGGTCGAAGCTGATGTGCGTGCATTTGGATTCTCGGACAATTGGATTAGGTCAACAGCTTCTTCGCTTTCAGGATGCGAACGTAATCAGTTCCTGAGATCGGACACCGGAAGAGGTCGCGGACTTGGCTAGAGTTATCAAGACCCAATTGCTGCTTCATACTCTTGAACAAAGAGTCATCGATCGTCTTGTGGCCCGGACTACGAGAAACAAACGTATAGAAGCCAGTATGCCTCCCATCAACCTCGTGGTGAAAGTAGCGATGCTTAGCTTGTTCTACTTCCACAAATCCCTTTTTGGAAAGCGACTTTTCGATCTCCCTTCGTTCGACCGGCATTTCATCCTCGCACGAAAGAGTTCGCGAATACTTGCTTCAGGCGAGCTCCCTCCCCGACGACCTGGTTCGGGCGTAACTTCTCGTAGTGAGAGTAAAAATACGCCACGTGCTCCTGGAAGTCTTGCAGGGCCTCTTCGACGGTCACGCCATGTGCAAACACTCGAAGCGTCTCGTTTTCAGCAAACCAATACGCGCCATCAACACGAAGATGTACTGTGACCGGTCTAGCAGCGCGTAACCGCACCGGTCCTGATTGAATATCCCACAGCACCGTAGGGGCTAACGTTGGATGGCTCGATTGCTCGACGACCATATACCCCGTCTCGGTTGGTGGATCGGGGCGCTTGATCCCAACCGAAGACTGGTATTCGGAAACGGACCAAGGTGACATCGTCGGGGCAAGACTCATTCAATCACCTCTCCGCGCATGACAGCCTCGTAGCTCTCGGAGAGTATCCCCTCGAACACTTTCTTGGTATGGGTATGGCTCTCATCAATGTATGTTCCCAGCTTTTTCGCGGTGAGCGACTCCGTCTTTGAGAAGTCGAAATCTAGTACGAAGACCTCACGAGATTCTTCCTCAGTCTTCGCGCACCGTATTCGTGTCGTAATGACGCCCGCCTTGCATCGGGATTCGAAGGCGAGGTTCGCATTCAAGAAGTCATCCGCCGACGTGGCCGGCAACGTAAGTTCCACCGTGAAGTACCGTTTCCAGGGAAGCATCGCCCCCTCTCGTAGGAACGGAATAACATTGATATACCGTAAACCCGTGCGGTTGAGCTTTTCAATCTTGTACAGCTTGCAAAACTTCTCGGCGAGCGCGAGAGCCCGCGGCCGAAACGACTCAAATCCTCCGTATTTCCGCGTCGCATAGGCAAACGTGTTGATTGCCACCATCGCCGTCTCGGTGCCATCTACCGACTTGAAGTGGTACGGCTGCATCGACATTGGTTTCCCAGGTTCCGCGTTCGGCACCCATACGTTCGGAAATTCCTTTCGGATCAGGCCGAAGAACTCGTCTCGATGGCACTCGACAGCCGGCTCGCCTGGAAAGCGAATCTCAAAGACCACCTCCGCAAGTGGCGAATTCGGATATTTAGGCGCGGCAGCCCCCGATTCTGAAGCTCGTGAACTCTTTCCTTTCTTGGCCATTAGGACTACTTTACAACACAAGCGCAGTGTTCAGGGAAGTTTAGGATCAACATCGGCTGAAGCATTTCGAGAATCCGATTGTATCCGAAATCGGCCGGGAATTACATAAACCGCCATTTATCGGGCTCAGCCCTTCGGCTTAAGGCCCAGCCGCTCGGCTTCGTCTCCTGCCGCCCTAATCTGATCAAGCAGGCTGCGCCAGTTGGCCGTCAGCCCTGCTGAGAGCGGCTTCCTCCGCCGAGTGCCGCGGCGTTGCCTATGAGCTGCGTGTCAGCCAGGGCTTATCAGTATCGTAAGCCGTTTTTCTTTTGGCGACGACGCCGTCACCCGATCTTCCTCATGATCTCGATGACTTTCGACCGGTCGCGCTCGGCATATACGGCGTCTGTAATCTGGGCGCTGGCGTGGCCGAGGGCAAGTTGGGCGGCCTCAAGGCCGAACTCACGACGCAGGGCCGTCGCAGCGTTGTGCCGGAGTTGATGGGGGTGCCAACAATGGGCTTTTCGCCATGCCATTAGGTCTTCCCAGCCGCCCTCGCTCTTCATACGCGCTTTCCATTGGAGGATATTCTCATCATCGTGTTGCGCGACGTCTTTGGGAGGCGGGAAGGCTCGCTCGCAGGCGTATCGAATGGCTCGGCAGTAGGCGCTGGTCGTGTAGTGGTCCTTTGGTTTGCGCTGCGGTTTCTCTCGCCGGTTGCTGCCTGGACGATTGCCACAAGAGAGCGGCGTTGAACGACTGGCGTGAAGGGCTGCTCGGCGATCGGCCTCTGCCTCAGCGGGGCTGAACAGAAAGGCGTTTGTCGCCCGGGTACTCAGGAATGGACGGATGACATCCTGAGCCTTTGGTCCGAAGTAGATGAGTCGATCTTTTTCACGAAAAGCATTCTTGTGAGCCTCTGGCCGATAGGTCCAGACGCTCGTCTTATCGTCCATCTCGATGTCAATCGGACGCAACCCCAGCAACTCCCCAGGCCGGGCTCCGGTCAAGAGCTGAAGATCAACGACAGCGCGAACCGGTCCGCTCAGATTCGGTCTGACGGCGTCGATCAAGTGCTGTGGCACCGGGCCGACCCTCGGATTCTCGCGGGCGCCTGATCGGCCGCGACGTAGCGGCTCTAACGTGCAGAGGGCGTGGTGGACCGATGCGGGAACAAGCTCGCGTGCGGCGCTCCACTTAAAGACGTGCCTGATTCGTTGCATCTGCGAGTTGATGTACTTCCGCGACCACGGCATACGCGGCGGATCTGCATTCTGATCGCCCCGGATCATTGCGTCGCGGAGGAGGCGGAGGTTGTTCGGGCCGAATTGCGCAGCCGGGGTGCGTCCGAAGTAATGCTTCAGAAGGCGTAGCGCCCCGACCAGTGCTTGCATGTGTTTTGGTCGATAGTAGCCCTCGGCCCACCGCCAGTATTCGAGGACCACCTTGGAGATGGGCTGTCCCGTGCCGGGGATCGTTGCATCGCCACACGAATCATGTTCGGGCCATCGGCGACCGTTGGCCTCCCACGATGCGATGACGCGGTGATAGGCCTCCCGGCTCTCCGGCGTACCGTGTTCGCCAAGCCGATAGTCACGACGCTTTCGCGTAACGCTATCGGTCAGCGTCACGAGCGCCTGCGTGCAGCCTTTGCGGTGTCGATACGAAGGAACTTTGGTACGGAATCGAAACTTTGACGACATGTGCGACCTCCCGGACGCGTTTGCGCGGTGTAAAACCGCGCGATTTGGCGTTCCAGGCCGCACTGCCGTACGCCGGCAGGTCTCCCGATCTCTTGGGGGCGGCGTTATTTACGAGTATAGCGGGCGATGGGATTCGAACCCACGACGTCCAGCTTGGGAACCACGGTCGCCCGCTACCTCGGAACCGTAACCCTTGGCAAAGTCTATACCTCGGGGAGACGCCTATTTCAACGGTCGCGCTCGATCTCGCCCCATTTCGCCAGAAAACGGCCAGTTTCGTGTAGTGTACACGTCCCGGGAGCGACGGGCCCGGTGGCTAACTTGCTCGAACGCGCGGCCGCGTGTCGGCCTCACGTGCTGCCTCACGGAGGTAAACAACGTACTTTCGACCTCGGTCGGTGATTACGAATCCCTTGCGTTGCGCGCCCTCTGGTTTAGCCACCAAGCCAAGTACCTGTAGTTGTTTCAGAGATTCTCGTGTCGCTTCCTTGGAATAGTTGGCTGCTATGATCGTGTCGACTAGTAGCATCGCGCGATTTTTGCTCTCGGCCATCGATTCAAGAATATCCTGCTCGCGCTGAGCGAGACGGATTTCCGAAAAAGGCTTTGAGACGGCGCGCATCATTTCTTCGATCAGTCCGGCCAGCACCTCGCACGCCTTCGCAAATCGTTCCGGCCCCAAAGGCGTGGACTCAGGCAATAGGCCGAGGCGCGGCAACAGGCCTCCGCTCCTGAGTGGGGAAACCTGTAACGGCTGCGTATTCAGAAACTCCACCTGATTGGCCCCAACGACCTCGATGCATAGGTTTTCCGGACACCGGACTAAAACCGCGACTCGCTTCGTTTGGGCGCCAATCGCTTTCTTTCTTGACGTATGGAAGGCAACCAGTTTCGCAAGCCCTTGCAGTTCAAGCTGGCCGGCGCGATGTGCTTGAATCACAAGCTGCCCAAACCGACCCTGCAGCTTCGAGTCGTGTAGCCACAACATTTTCGCTTCGCCTGGATCTTTTGGCCTTACTTCCTCAACCGCCAGGAAGTCTAGAGCAAGCATCTTGAATTGGTGAGCGATATCTCCGGACATGGTTTCCACTACCTCAAAGCATAACCGATCGCGGCCACGGCCGTAGCATGGTCGAAGGTTTCGGCGCGCCTACGTTGGAATTTCCGTTAAAGGGGCCGACGCACTTTCCGACCTTCGCCAACGCCATCGGCTCGAACTCAAAGGATACGATTCTCGTTGTCACCGCGCCTTCTTTCCGGAGTAACAAAGCACGCGACCACAAGGCCTGCAGACCAATCCAAGGGTGTTTTACCGCGACGGGCTCTTGGGCTCAAAAGGTATGGAAGGACGACATTAGTCAATCGCGCCATTGCGTCATAGTATTCAAACGACGCGGGCGATCGCCTTACACTCCGTACTTTGCCCGCAGTTCGTTGAGCCGGTACATGCGAACGTGAACCTCGAGCGCCGACGCATCGGCGAGTTGCCGCAACTGAGATTCTACCGCTACGTCGGCCTCCTGACTCCCATCAGAAACAACGACAACGTACAAGACCCAATTCTGAAACCGTTGCAGTTTCATTGTTGTGCAGATTTCGAGGAGATATTCAATTTGAAAAACTGGAAAGCCTTTCCCGTGATGTTCACGAATGTCGATGGCGATAAGGTCTTCTCCTCTTACTACAGCAGCGTCAAGGCGAATCCACCTATCCCCCGCGGCTACGTGAAGTTCGGTTTCGACATGACACCCAAATTCTTCCTCAAGAGCCTTGACTGCAACTATCTCCCCAACCGTAAGTTCTTGAAGGACTTCGCTGGCAGCGACAGGTCGATACTTCGTGCCAGCAGCGATGCCTTGCGCTGCCGCGGTCTCCGCGCGACTCCGCCATTCCCGGAGTATCGTTTCGGAAAAACGGGCTGTGTCGCGATCAACCAGTGCGGCACATGCGGCGCACAACCAGATCGCGTTATCGATCGAACTTCGTTGCTCCTGGGTTTTGGTAGGGTCGTATCGAGGGCCTCCCGGCGACGCCGCCGTGATGTGCGCCGCGACGCCAATATTTATGGCGCGGGCGGGGTTTGCCGCCGGGCCGCTGGTCAGCCTTTGGCACGAAGGATTCGAACAACGTAGGCCGACCCTCGCCGCCGTGCTTTGCCGAACATTCCTGTCGAAGTCATCCCGCATTGTTAGCCTTGGTTACGCTATTCGGCCCACGATCTTACAATATCCGAGATTTGAGACCACGTTATTATTTGACTAAGCAGCGCCCCGAGTTTGGAAACATGACGTTAAACGAGCCGCTCATCCTACCACGTCGTCGGTTTTGTTCGCCGGACGTCAGCACAGCCAGAGACGAGTATGGGTTCCTATCGGAACGAGAATCGCAAAATACGCTTGGCGTCGAAGACATACTTGGACAAAAGGCGACCCTAGTAGTTGCCCCTCCTTGGATGGGCAAAACCTTTCTAGCAAAGCGCCTTAGGGAACGGCTTCGAAGAGAGCAGGAGTGCCCCAACGGAGAAGGCTTTGGCAAGTATTTTTGTGCAACATTTTTTGAGGAAGGCGGGCTGAGACATCCATTTACTCCTGATTGGTGGGAATCGTGGCAAACGGGAAAGACTCGAGCTTGCTGGATCGTCGACGCGATAGATGAGGACTTTCAACGAGGCGAAAAAGCTTCGTTCACTATCCTCGAGGAAATTGAAAAGCTTACGGACTCTGCACGCGAACGCCTGTGTGCCATTTTCTTTTGCCGCGAAAACGAATTGCCCAAACAGATTCATGAAAAGCTCAGAGAAATCTATGATAGGCGGATCAACGCCGGACCTGGCATCGAACTCCTTCGTCTCGCGCCACTGACAGCATCCGCGGCCGCGGAAATCGCGGGCGACTCAGACGTTTTTCAGAAAATATGTGACCTCATCAAGGCAAACAAGCTTCATGCCGTCGCCGGTTTTCCAGCCGTCGTTGACATCCTCAAGGGCATAGGCACGCACGCCAAGCTATCCCATGCCGATATATGGCGCGCGGTGTTGGAAAGGATTCTTCGCACAAACCAAAGGGAGAGACCCCCAACCGTGTTCCCAGTTCCTCCGCGACTTGATGTTCAGTTTAGGGCAGTTTCCCGAGTCGCCGCTCTCCTAATGATGTGTGGGACAACGCGTTTTGTCACTGAGGCCGGATCGTCACACCATCCTTCCCTTGAACAGCTATTCCCGTTGAGCTTTGGCGGCTGTGAGGAAATGGTGAGGGCTGCCCAGTATGCCACCGGGTCCGGCGTATTTCGCCGATCACAAGACGGCTGGCAGTTCGCCCACCGACACGTCCAAGAGTGGTTTTCCGCATTCGGGATCTCGGATCTGAAAATAAGCCAGCTGCGGCCGTTCGTCATCGACGTGCACGGACAACCGATCCCACACCATCAGGGCGTCCATGCACTATTGATTGATACGACCGCAAATGATCAAGTCAGGGGCTGGCTCGAAGAGGTTTATGGTGGCCTTCCACCGCGGTCGGATGCCGCCCCTTGGTCATCAGAAAGAGCCACTCACGCCCTCGCCAGGTTACTTGAACTTGCAAGGGATTCGCCGTTCGGACTTTCAATCTGGGCTGACGCGCCACTGCAAAATTTCGAAGCTCCGGGGATGGACGCAGAGATTACACGGCGACTGGCCGAGAAAGCGACAGTTCACGAAAAAGATCTCCTATTGCGCGTGATAATGGCAATCCGCGCGACATGTGCGTTGGAGATTGTAGAGCGTATGGTGCTCAATCCTAGCGAGGATGATCACATTCGATGTCTTTCGGCCATAGTAATAAAGCGAATTGGCGGCCGCGCGGACGTTGCCCGGCTCGCTCAATTCGCTATCAACTTTCAGCCCACAACTCGTGATCAACGCGAGCTAAAATCCGTGCTTATCTTCGGGCTACTTGAGCAAAACGTTTGGTCACTTGAGGATGTTCTGCAGCAAGTCCCAAGGACAGACGAAAAATCGGGAACGACAAATTTGCTATGGCATGAGATACGAGAACGACTCACCGTTGATAGCGCACGCGCCATAATGACCTTAGTCGACTGGGCGTCCCCGACGGGAGGTTGGCCTTCTGGCGTTGTTGAGCAGGCAATCAATCTAATCGTGAAACAAGAAATACCAAGTGATGGAGATTATGAATTGCTGCTCCCAGCTTTGCTCGCGCGCCGCGACCAGATTGATCTAAGAATGGATCCAAAGATTCTTCGCAATTGGTTTGCAGCTAGCTCTCAGGCACGACGCTCGGCCTATCTTGCGGGTCTAGCGAAGGACCCCTCAGGCAAATCGCCGAGTTGGAGCTGGCGATCGATTTTGATGTCCGAGGACCTTGCTTGGCTTGCCGACGCTGCCGCCGCGCACGGTAGCGAAAGCCCGTGGCTCTTTACTTCATTACTAATGCTTGCGTATCACCAGGATGTTCAACGGCAGCATCGCAACAAGATTCGCGCTCTAGTAAGGCGATCGGCGGAAAAACAATTGCTGGACTTTGATAAGAATCGGAAGCAGTATGCGAGAGCGAATGACCGAATGTCGGACAACAGGAAGAAAGGACAAAAGACGCAGGTTGTGGACACCTACGACTTGGCACCCCTTGTACAGGACCGATTGGACAGCCCAAACATTACGCTGCAGCAGCAATTACACGATTTATCCTGGTTTTGCTTTTGTACGGAGTACTTTCGACCAACCAATGTAACGGGAGAGTGGGAGGGTCTGAGCGCCGACCTACAGCAACGCGTATTGACCAAGTGCCAAGAGGCCCTACGGGTATGCAAGCCGACGCCAATTCCATGTGCTGACTCGTATCCGGCCTCGATATCTTATGAAGCGGAAGCGTTCGCACGCGTAGTCCAGGGCGATGGTGAGTTTCTCGGTGAGCCGCTGATTCGTAAATGGCTGCCGGCCGCACTATTTGCTACTAGCGACTGGGCCGAGTTATTAGGGCTCTGCGCCAGAAACTCCGGGCAAGCAACTGAGGACGTCTTAGTCGAGGCAATTACACGAGACCTTAGGCGGGCCCACGTCCACATGGTGATCGCATCTAACGTTCCAAAGGAACAATGGACCGACGCCTTTGCGCTCCGAGTGGAAAATCTGGTTGTGGACGACCAAAACGATTTGTCTTCGCGCTGTGCTTTAGTTCGTGTCCTTTCACGTCATGCTCCAATTAATGGTATCCGCGTGGCTAACCAATGGTTAGCAAGGGGGTTCACCGATGATACAACACTCGAGAGAACCCTTACAGGTATAGACATTGTGCTACCATTGCAGCCTCGCGAAGCAATTACTTGCCTAGAAGCAGTCGTCGCGGCGTCAGGTCCCAATCTTCTCCTTCGCCTCGAAGCTCTCGGAAATCGGCATTGGACCGAGAAAGTCGACTTTGCGGCGTGGGATATACAGTCACTTGAACGGGTGTGCGATCTATTGCATAAATACTATCCTCCTGAAACGGATCACACTTATCCCGTGGGCCATGCCTTTACGCCAACGGCCGATCATCATATTCGAAGGTCACGATCCCAGGTTCTTTCCGTGCTGCTTCGGCGTGAATTGGCGGAAAGCGAGGGTGCATTACAACGCCTCGCTTCGACACATCCCTCAATAAGCCAAGAATGGCGACAGGACCGTAGCGAGGCAGGTGCAGCAATGGTCCTAAAGAGGATCTCGCCGCATCGTTCCACCGAAGACGAGTGGTCCGGTGTCTTGTCGCTGGATAAAGCGCTTCGACTCATGGATAATCCATACTATCGGGTCATTCGCTCATGCGAAGACCTGCAGCACGTGCTCCTTGACGAGCTTGAGGTATTGGTACGCGATATCAAAAAGCATCTTCCGCTGTTGTATGGCAAAATACAAGGACAAGCAGGGCGCAAACGGCTTAATGAAGATGCTTTGCAGGCATATCTGTTTTGCAGGCTTAATGATCGTCTACCTAATCGAGTATTGGATGTTGGCACCAAGGTTGTGTTTGTTGATAGAGAGACCTTGGGGGCGAAAAGTCAGCGACTCGACATCAAGGTACAGGCGCCGACGGTTTCGGGCACTCCAGCAACTGTCGTTATTGAAATAAAGTGGTCGGATAACGTGGCTGTACTCGACAGCCTCGCGAAACAACTGGGTGATGATTACCTTACTGCCCAGCAACTCACCCACGGAATCTACTTTGTTGGATGGAGCGGTAGGTTTCGCAAGCCCAGAAACAGCCGGCGAGTTCCCGGACCGCCAATAGACCAGCTAAGGGTCACGCTTGAACAGCGAGCTTCGGAATACCGCCTAAAAAACCCGAAAGTACAGATCTGCGTGACCGTTGTCGATTTGACATTTGCCTAGCGATAACCGTCGGTGGCAGAAGCGGCGGTCGCGGACGACGAAACAATCCGAGAGGAACGCCAACTCCTGACCGGCGCTAACGTTTTGGACGGGTCGCGAGTTACGGCGGCCAATGAAAACGGCCCGATTGGCGTGCGCCGTCAACAAAAAAGCCACCGTGGTTGACGGTGGCTTGGAAACCTCCCCGAAACCAACCGTCTCGAACTTTGGGGAGCTGCCAAAATGACCGGTTTTGGAGGCCACGCTGTTAACCGCGAGAGCGCAAAGCGACGGCGGTTTCACGTCTAACTGGGTTCAACTACTTCTTATCCAGTGTCGCCCGACATTTGACGAGCGTCTCACGGTATTCCATTAGTCGAGTACGATTAGGTGGAAATGCTTGCTCAGCCATCACAACGGCCTCCTCCAGCTGATGGAGGGCTTCGATCGACTTTCCTTCAGCAAGATAAAGGCTGGCCGACCGCCAGAGGACTCGAGCCAAAGTGGGGGAACCCTGAGGAAACAAACGGCGCAACATATCTAGCGACTCATTGAACAACTGCCTCGCCTCTGCAACCTTTCCAAAGGCATGTTGCACGCGCGCCTGACTAGCAAAAATCATCGCAATTCCGGGGTGATCGCCATGGTTGATTTGTTTGCACATCTCCAATGACCTCACTAGGAGCGGCTCGGCGTCCTTCGGGCGCCCCAAATCCAAGCGGTCATTTGCAAGATGGCACAGGCTACTTGCGACTAGGTCCCCATAACCATTGAATAATTCCTGATACATGTTAAGGGCTTGTTCGTCGAGTGGTTCGGCTTCATTTGCTCTACCCAGGAAACTACGCACCCCCGCGAGGTCGCTCAGGCTTGCGGCCACATTAATGTGGAAGCCCCTATAGAGCTGTTGGTTCATCTCCAGAGCTTCAATGAGATATGACTCGGATTCTGGTATCCGGTCCAAATCCTGAAGTACCTTCGCAAGACGGGTCAGGCTGGCTGCAACATCAGGGTGAGCCTCTACAAATAGACGCTGGCGCATTTCTAGAGCCTTGACAAAGAGCGGTTCGGCCTCTGCTGGGCGGTCATGCGATTGCCAAAACCCTGCAACGTTTGACAAGCTCATCGCTGTGTCGGGGTGGTCGCCCTCGAACAAACGTTGACGCATCCCCAAAGCCTGAAGGAAGAGAGGTTCGGCATCCGCTGAGCCCTGAGAATCCTTTACGGATCCGAGGTTGTTCAGGCTCCTCGCGATCTCAGGGTGGTCTCCAATGTATAGTCTTTGGTTCATCTCAAGGGCCAGCACGAAAAACTGTTCGGCCTCCGCCGCCCGACCCAGGGTTTGAAGTACTCCCCCAACGTTGCCTAGACTCATCGCTACAATGGAGTGGTCGCCTTTGAACAGTCGTTGATTCATCTCCAGGGCTTGGAAGTAAAGTGGTTCGGCCTCCGACGCACGATCTAGAGCACACCAAACATGCGCTAGGTTGTTAAGACTTGTCGCCACTTTGGGGTGGTCATGCTTATACAATCGCAGGTTCATCTCCAGGGCCTCCCGATTGAGGGGCTCAGCCTTAGGAGATTTGCCTAGCGTCAGCCAAACTGCCGCGACATTGTTTAAGCTCTCCGCAACCTCAGGGTGATCACGCGTGAACACTTTTTTGCGCATCTCAAGAGCCTGGAGGTAGCGCGGTTTTGCTTCAGTAGCGCGGCCCAAGGCTTCTTGATCGCGCGCGAGGTTATTCAATGCCCTTGCCGTATAAGCGTTATTGCCGCTGAACAGTGTCTTGCACATTTCAAGCGCCTGGTAGTCCAACAATTCGGCCTCACCAATACGGCCGAGTTCATGACGCACAGATGCCAAGCCAATTAGACTCGCCGCAACGTCGGGATGATTGCCCCTGAATAGGCCTTGGTTAATCTCTAATGCCTTAACAAAATGAGATTCGGCCTCCGCTGCGCGACCAAGTGCCTGGAGCACGGCTGCAAGGTTGTATTGCGCCAGAGCCACCGCGCGATGATCGTCGGAACCTTTCGATTGGGCCAACTCCATCGCTCGCGCAAAGAGGCGCTCGGCCCTTAAGATGTTTTGGCCATATTGCGATGCTGAGCGTGATCGCATGAGCGACAATGCGGCTTTGCTCACTACTGCAAAGTCGTCCTCACGTATGTCGAGGGCCTTACCGAATAGGACGGACGCTTCGTCGAATTCTTCAGTTAGCCAAGACGTGTCGCCGGTCGCGATGAAGGCGGCATAATCCTGCTCGAGACGCTGAGCCGTTTGCTGTGCAAAATATACTTTGCCTAGTTCCTTGGCCTTTGACAAGTTGCCTAACGCGTTTTCCGAACGTATCTGGTCGATAATTGAAGCATTGACGGCTAAGCGCGTGACAAGCTGACGCGCAGGTGGGGTAAGCTCAATCCGCCGCGGTGTATCATTAGCCGATCCCGCCTGAGGCGTCGACATGTGCAAGATGGCCTGGAAACGAATGGGATCATCTACTTTGACGTTGGGATCTAGGTCTACTATGAGAATCCCTATATCGAGTTGCCTTAGAATTACGCCGTCTTTCTCTTTTATGAATCCGATTTCGCGCTCGAGGATATTAAATCTCGCTATCAAACCGTCGAGCTTCTCTGAGATCGGATTGAGCGCATCGGCAAGAACCGTTTCGGCATTGACACTACACCTGATTCGATCGACGTCGCTTGCTGCGAGATTGCCAGATAAGCCGACAAACCATGCGGCCAATGCTAACGTGAGGGCGCGCGGGAGCGTCCTAGCCTTAAACCATTGGCGGGCGCAATACCACGCCATCACTGCCATCGGCAGACAGGCTACCACAATCCACCAACCTTGCTCCTGCCCGCGCGTAAACTGACAAGCCACGATGAACGCCGCCAAGAGGAGTAGCACCGCCGGAACAGTAAAACGCACGAGTATTGAGTGCGTGGGCTGCGCATCGTCGTCGTATAGAGTGTCGGCGGCCATCGCCGCAACACGCGTGACCTGGCGTCGCCGCGCCCATAGCGGAACGGCACCCGCAGAGACAGCGGGCAAGACCACAGCCCATGTTCGTGAACCGATCAGAAATGCCATCACCAGCCCAACCAAGCCAAGCGAGACCGCTAAGAGAACGGTCGTCGGTACAAAAGTACGTCGGGAATAGCTATTGTCATTCATCTCAACCATCCTACGCTCCTCCGGTGTCGCCTACGCAGACTGGTTTTTCTCCGCTGGGGGCCGAACGAGGATCTCAATATGTTCGGTCTGTCCGGTGTTTTAGGGGCCCAAATCGTTGCAATCTATTATAAGGAATCTGGTTTCTGTTGAGGCCAGGAGCCGGCCCGGTACGTCGAGGTTATTGGTGAGATCCGTCGGGGAAGAGCTCTTCTGGTCACCTCACCGACTCACCTGTAGAATAACCCTCGCTGTTTTTGAGGCCTATCAAGGGCCGATCCGGGCGAGCGGGCCATGAGCCAAGTCGTTATCGAAAACCCCGTTATTAACTCGCCGTTTAGCGAGCCGGGGCGACACTTCGATTTTACCGACGAGGGTATCACCGACAAGATCCTCGATGGTCGCCGGCCGAGCAGTTACTTCGTCCCGATCGCCCGGCCGCGTAAGAAGGGGGCCAAGCAACTCGAATTCGAGACGGAGTGGACCAAGGACCGGATCGAGGAGAATAAGCTCGTCAACCAGATCCGCGCCCGAGTCAATATGTGGCGTGAGGGCGGGTACGTCGGGGTGACGCCCACGACGAGCCGGCTGCTGACCTATTGGACGAATCCCGATCGCGAGAAGAAGCTCTTCTACTGTCAGATCGAGGCGCTGGAGACGGCGATCTACATCACCGAGGTCGCCAAAAAGTACGGCGACGCCTGGATCGAAAACACCCTCCGTGAATCCAACGACACGTCGAATCCCGGCCTGCCGCGTATGGCCTTCAAAATGGCGACCGGCTCCGGCAAGACGGTCGTCATGGCGATGCTCATGGCTTGGCATGCCCTGAATAAGCTCGCCCACCAGCAGGATGCCCGGTTCACCGATACGTTTCTGATCGTCACGCCCGGCATCACCATTCGCGATCGCCTACGCGTGCTCCTCCCCAACGACCCGCAAAATTACTACCGCCAGCGCGATATCATCTCAGCGGAGGAACTTGAACGCCTTCAACAGGCCAAGATTATCATTACAAACTTCCACGCTTTTCTGTTACGGGAAAAGTCCGAAGGCGCCAGACTGACGAAGATCATTTCCGGTCAAACCCAGACCGGCATCAATCGGGAATCACCGGACAAGATGATCCGCCGAGTATGCCGGGCGCTGGGCAACAAGAAGAACATCATCGTCATCAACGACGAGGCCCACCACTGCTATCGTCGCAAGCCCGACGGCGAAGAAGAGGGGCTTTCCGGCGAGGAGCGCAAAGAGGCTCAAAAGCGCGACGAAGAGGCCCGTGTTTGGATCTCCGGCATCGAGGCCGTGAATAAAAAACTCGGCGTTAGGGCGATCTACGACTTATCTGCCACCCCGTTCTTCCTGCGAGGCTCCGGCTACAGCGAGGGCACGCTATTCCCCTGGGTGGTGTCGGATTTTTCGCTCATCGACGCGATTGAGGCCGGCATCGTCAAAGTCCCCCGCGTCCCCGTCGCCGATGATTCGATGACCGGCGACCAGCCGACCTACCGTGACCTTTGGCTCCGCATCCGGGAACACCTGCCCAAAAAAGGCCGCAAGACCGAGGCCGTCAGCGGTGAGCCGAAGTTGCCGGTCGAGTTGCAAGGCGCGCTTCACAGTCTCTACGGTAATTACGAAAAGTATTACCGCGTTTGGGAGAACAATGCCGAGGCCCGGGCCAAGGGACTTACGCCTCCGGTGTTTATCGTCGTCTGTAACAACACCAACGTCTCCAAGCTGGTCTTTGAATACATTTCCGGCTGGGAAAAGCCCATTGGCGATCAGATAGTCGCCCAAGCTGGAGCGTTCGACATTTTTCGTAATGACGACGGCAACGGCGGCTGGTTGCACCGGCCCAACACGATCCTCGTCGATAGCGAGCAGCTCGAGTCCGGCGAGGCTATGAGCGACGAATTCAAGAAGATCGCCGCGCGCGAGGTCGAGGAATTCAAGTCCGAGTATCGCCTCCGCTTCCCTGGCCGCGACGTGGAGGCTCTGACCGACGAGGACCTCCTCCGCGAGGTCATGAACACGGTTGGTAAGACCGGCAAGCTCGGCGAGCAAGTTAAGTGCGTCGTCAGCGTTTCGATGCTTACGGAGGGTTGGGACGCCAATACCGTCACGCACGTCCTCGGCGTTCGCGCCTTCGGCACACAGCTCCTCTGCGAGCAGGTCGTCGGCCGCGCCCTCCGCCGCATGAGTTACGCCCCCAACAAAGAGGGCCGGTTCAATCCCGAATACGCCGAGGTGTACGGCGTTCCTTTCTCGTTCATCCCGTGCAGCGGCTCGACCAAGGACCCCAAGCCTGGCCCGATCCCGACGCGCGTCCGCGCCCTGGAAAACCGCATCACCTGTGAAATTACGTTTCCGCGCTTGCTCGGGTATCGCTACGACATTGCCGGGGAGCGGATCAGTGCCAAATTCTCCGAGGAGTCTCGCCTGCCGCTCAGTACGCAGATCGTGCCGACGCGGACCGACTTGGACCCCATTGTGGGCGAGCGGAGTGTCCACAAGTTGGATGACCTCCGTGACGAACGCGAAAGTACCGTCGCCTTCGTGGTCGCCCGCCGTACGCTTGAGAAGTATTTCCGCGACGACGACGGCAACTCCAAGCCGTGGCTTTTTCCGCAACTCCTTGGGATTACTCGGCGCTGGATAGACGAGTGCGTCCATGTGAAGGATAACTGTTTCAAGCAGATGCTCCTGCTCCACGAATTGACGCACGACGCGGCGGACCGCATTTACAAGGCCGTCGTCGCCTCGACCAACGGCTCGCCCGCCCTTAAACCGATCCTGCGGCCGTACGATACGGTCGGCTCGACGCGGTACGTCGATTTCGACACAACGCGCCCTGTCTTTGTCACGCGGGGGGACAAGTGCCACATCTCCCACGTCGTGGCGGACACGGAGTCATGGGAGCAGAAAATGGCGGAGGTCTTAGAGGGCGAAGACCTGCCCGTCATGCGGTACGTGAAAAACCACAATCTGGGCTTTACGATTCCCTATACCCTCAACGGTGAGGAGCGGCAGTACCATCCAGACTTTATCGCGGTGCTCGACGACGGGCACGGGCCGGACGATCCGATGAACCTCATCATCGAGGTCAGCGGCGAGGCCAAAAAGGACAAGGCCGCAAAGGTCGCCACGGCTCGGACGCTTTGGGTGCCGGCGGTCAATAATCACGGCGGATTCGGACGGTGGGCGTTTGTCGAGATTGGCGATCCATGGGATGCGATTAATTTGCTCGGCCTGTCAGTACAGAAACAAATTGCGAAGTAAAACGGTACAGCACTTATGCGATCTCAACGAAACATAATCATGTGGAGTCAATTATGCTTCCGCAATTCCCGTTTCAAGTAGCCCTTTATTGCAGTATCGCAGCTGCAGGACTGACTTTCTTTTTTCTTCGACGCCTAAAACTCCCTAATTTAGCCACCATTATTGCCCCTGCCTTCCTTGCAGGTTATATACTGCTTTCCGAGATCGAATACTCTCGCGAATCCGAGCGTTTCTTTTATCAATATGACCTTTCACCTCGTGTTTGGCATGAAATACTCCTTCCAATATTGCGCGCGCTGTCTTCGGTGGCTAATATCGCTATGGTTGCATTTGGTGTCTGGTTAGTATGGAAAATTGTTGCACCGACATCGAGAAGTGTAAGTGAATTGTCTAGGCTTGACGATGATTCTGTTCTACGCGATGCCGTCAAACGGATCATTCACTCCGACCGTTTTTTTACGGCCCTTGGCGAAGCGTTGCCGCGAGGTGCGGATGATGCGGAATATGGTCTCGATTACCTACCCTACATTATTAACAAGATCAACGATCGGAGGAGGAGATTCGCTTTCGCAACGAACTGGTTTCTTGTCCTGACGCTTCTAGTCGGGGCCGTATCAGGAGTTATCGTCACGTATTTTGGTTACCTATTGGTGAACGACGAAGCAGCAGGTGCTCCTAGAATCCTTGCCCGCATCGATGATGCACTCGGTACAGTAAATGTATCTCTCGAACGAATTCGTCCCACTGTTTACGCCGCTGCCACCCACAGCGCCGCGAGTGAGGCGCTTCGCGATTTGCAGTACCCTACTCCCAGTGTTGGCAATTCGCAGACTAAAGCTGAAATAAAGAGGGCGATTGAAGAATCGCAAACCACGCATGATTTGAAGGCGCTGAGTAATGCCTTCAGCGAAGCAGAAAAGGGGTTCAAAATCGACAACGACGACGACAGGAGGTACTTAACGTCGTTAACTGCAGTCCGCTCAGCGATTGATAGAGCCGAGGTTGCGGAGTCGGAAAGCGAGAAAGCGCTGCGCCCGACTGCAAAGGCCCTGGATGGACTAGTTCTTGAAGCGAGGCGCTCACTTGAAAATCCCGGGAGCCGGATACCCGAGCTAATAAAGCGGTTTGTCATCGCGATTGTCGTTAGCTCATTTTTTCTGGCAATTCTAAGGTACATTGCCGGAATCTACCGCAACCATTTTCTTGAGACACTTCGCGCAGAGCGCGATGATTTGGAAGTCCGGCGCTTTTATCTTGCCTATAAAGGCCTCGCCCACGGGTCAGCCGAGCGCGCTTCGGTTATCGCTGCGTTTATGGCACAGAGTCCTCGGCCACCTGGGGAGTTAAGCGACGAAAGTGCCAACGACGCCAAGGTTGCGATCGAACCAGGTCTTGCGAAGACGTTGATCGAGACGCTTAAGGACCTCGCCGAGTCACTATCGAAGAAGGCTTAAGAGGCCGTCACCATGTGGTTTGAGATTTTCGCCCAACTTGGTAGATTTGGAATCGGAGTCGCCGCGATAGGATGGCTTACCCGAACGATCGTCGTCCACTTCTTGAATAAAGATGTCGCAAAGTATAGGGTTGAACTGGGGCATGCACACGATATCGAGATGGAAAGGTTGCGAAATGATCTGCAACTTGTCGCGATCGAGCACGAGGTGAGATTCCGTTCCGTGTATGAGCGTCAGGCGATGGTTATCGCGCGTACCTATCAAAAATTGTCGGAACTGCACGCTGCTGTTGCTAACTATGCTCGTTTTCTCACGATGGGGGACGAACCGGACTTGGAAACCAAACGAAAAATAGTCTTCGGAGCAAATGACGCTTTTCGAGACTATTACTTCCCTCGCCGTATCTTTTTGCCGGCGGATACGGCGCAACGTGTGACCGACGTTTCAAACACGATCGTCACCTTGGCGAACACGTTCACTAGGCTTCAAAGGCCCGCACCGGAAAACGCCAGCCTCGATCTCGACGAGAGATTCGACGAAATCAAAGAATCGATTGATCCGGCTTTGGATGCGTTGGAAAAAGAATTCCGAACGCTCCTGGGCATGACAAGTGAACCTCAAGACCCGAAGACCAATGACGCGGACCCAATGAATGGCAGCAAAGAAACCAAATAACCTCCATGCGCCCGTAGCGTCCATCCGCCACAAGGACAAGCGCGCCAACATCCCCACCGAGGAGCTGCGCGACTTTGTGGCTGAGGATGAGAAGGCGCCAAAGACCATGCTCTACCCGCGCGATCCGTCGCTCGATCCGCAACTCGTCTGGAAGGGCAAGGATGATCAGGACGCTAAGGACCTCGCCGTACCGGTCGTTCCGATCTACGTTCAGGAGCACGTCTCGCCGCATCGGCTGATCGACGACCTGCGGAGGCGGACGGAGGACCGGAAGGCTGCCGACACGGGCGTCGGTCCACAGCTCGACCTCTTCCGCACGGACTTCAACGGGATCGGCGACGACTTCGAGGCCCGCGTCGATTTCTACAGCCAGCGCGACGACCGGCAGCGAAGCTGGTCCAACCGCATGATCCTCGGCGACTCGCTGCTGGTAATGACCAGCCTCGCCGAGAAAGAAGGTCTGAAGGGCAAGGTCCAGACAATCTACTTCGACCCGCCCTACGGCATCAAGTTTGGCTCGAACTGGCAGGTCAGCACCCGCAAACGTGACGTCAAGGATGGAAAGGCCGAGGACTGCACGCGGCAACCGGAACAGATTCGGGCCTTTCGCGACTGCTGGCGTATCGGCGTCCACTCCTACCTCGCGTACATCCGTGACATCCTCACCGTTGCTCGCGAGTTGCTCACCGAAACCGGCGGTATCTTTGTCCAAATCAGTGATGAAAACGTGCACCTTGTCCGCTGCGTGCTGGACGAGATTTTGGGGAGCGAGAACCAAATCGCAACAATCTGTGTACAGAAAACAGGCTCCACAGATCAGTTGCTCGTCCCACAGACCATCGACTACCTACTGTTCTATGCCAAGAACAAGGAGATTGTGAAGTACCGGCAGCTGTACCAAGAGCGCATGCGCGGAACCTTGGCGCTCGAGCGATACGACCAAGTCCTGGAGAAGGATGGGGCATTGCGAAGACTCACGGCCGAAGAAATCGAATCTAACGAGGTGCGGGGTGGCGGTGTCAGGGCTCAGTTGACATCCTTGTCGAGCGCTCGCCCGTTGGGCGAAGGCGACCTTCGGCAGTTCAAATTCAACGGTATTACGTACACACCGGGCGGAGGGACATTCAAGACCGACGATGCTGGGATGACGAGACTTGTTGCGGCTGGTAGAGCGAAACCCGCCGGGCAAACGTTGCGTTATCTGCGTCTCGTCGACGACTTTCCGGTCGTACCTCTGAATGACCGCTGGGATTCCGTGCAGCTGGGCACCGGGTTGATTTACGTCGTGCAAACGAGCCCGAAAGTCATCGAGCGTTGCCTCCTCATGACCACCGATCCGGGAGACCTCGTACTTGATCCGACATGCGGAAGCGGCACAACCGCATTCGTCGCCGAACAGTGGGGCCGCCGTTGGATTACAGTCGACACCAGCCGCGTCGCGCTGGCGCTGGCGCGAACGCGGCTTATGACCGCGAAATATCCCTATTATTTGCTCGCCGATTCAGCCGAGGGGGTCGCCAAGGAAGCTGAACTCTCCGGGAAGACGCCGCCGGCGCACGCGACGGAAGGCGACATCAAGAAGGGCTTCGTGTACGAGCGTGTGCCGCACGTCACGCTCAAATCTATTGCCAACAACCCGGACATCCGCGAAGGGATGAGCCGCGCCGAGATCGACGCCGCCATTGCCCGCCACGCCGATACCGAGACGCTATTCGACAAACCGTATCTGGACTTCAAGCGCATCCGCGTCTCTGGCCCGTTCACGGTCGAGAGCCTGTCGCCGCACCGCGTCCTCGCCGCCGCCGATGACAACCTCGACGGGACCGTCAGCGAGACCGAGGCCCGCAAGCAGCAGGACTTCGCCACGATGATCCTCGACAACCTCCGCAAGGCGGGCGTCCAGAACACGAAGAAGGGAGAAAGGCTTGTCTTCGAGCGGCTCGATCCGCACGCGGGCACGTGGATTCACGCGACAGGGGAGTACGCCGAAATGCCAGAGGGCGGCACCGCCCGGGGCCTCGGTCAACCTGCCGGCGAAGTCGTGATGCGGCGCGTTGCGGTCTCCATCGGCCCGGAGCATGGGACCGTCGGCCCGATGCAGGTGAAGGAGGCGGCGAAGGAGGCCGTGCAGGGCGTAGGTCACGACCTGCTGATCGTCTGCGGCTTCGCGTTTGATCCGCATGTCGCCGAGGAAGCCAAGCGCTACGGCAAGCTGACGGTGCTCGCGGCCAAGATGAACCCCGACCTCGCGATGGGGGACGAGCTGCTCAAGAAAACCGGGGCGGGCAACCTGTTTATGGTCTTCGGCGAGCCGGACATCGACCTTCAGAAGCAAAAGGATGGGACGCTCGTCGCGGAGATCCGCGGGCTGGACGTGTACGACCCGACGACCGGCGCGATTCGGTCATCGTCGACGGACGACATCGCGTGCTGGTTCATCGATACCGACTACAACGGCGAGAGCTTTTTCGTCCGCCACGCCTACTTCACTGGCGCGGCCAAGGGCGACGACGGCCCCTACGACAAACTCAAGCGCGCCCTCCGCGCCGAGATCGATGAGGCGGCGTGGTCCAGCCTCTACAGTACGACGAGCCGCCCCTTCGCCAAGCCCCAGACCGGCAAGATCGCAGTGAAGGTGATCAACCATTACGGGGATGAGGTTTTGAAGGTGTTTGAGGTGTGAGGAAGCGGGCGCTCATTAGTTTCCATGCTACGAGCGGGCTTCCGATTCCATGAACGTCAGGAAGTTGCCCTGCGCACTCAGGGCAACGCGTGATCCCATTCTTTGCCTGTACGCGGCAATCGAAGCCACAGTGCGGGCATGGGAAAGCCACCGGATAGGTTCTGTCATCTCGGCTCATGCTTCGATTGGGGTTTCGGGGACCGTCGGCGTTCCGCACTCGGGGCAGCGCGGAGCGGTTATCGCGCGCAGGTCATAGCCACATTTACGGCAGAAGCCGGGCACGCGGCGCGTTCGGTCGCGGTAAAAAAGTAAAGCGGCTAGCGCAATAAGAGGAAGCAGGGGAATCCATAGAGGAATGAAAAAAACTCGACTTGTTTGTCCACTGTCCGAGTAACTCCGATAACGGGGCCACCACGCGATTGCGGGGGGTACGTTTGCGCGCCGCAGGGACCAGTTCTCGCAATCAATTGAGTAAGGGTGGGACATGTAAACGGCATAAAAAGCGCCGCTTTCCAGACACAGGAACCAATGTCCTTTTTGTTTGGCCAAGGCGAATACTGTGAATGCCGCGTGAACGCAGACGTACGCACCAATGAGACCCAGGAGGGCGACACGCAGGGCCTTGGATCGTCTGGTTTTTGTGTTCGCGCTCATGATTTCGTCGCATTCGCTTCGAGCCATTCGGAAACCGGGGTCCCGCACTCTGGGCAGACAAAGTGATCCGCCCCGCGTAGATCGTACGCGCACTTCGGACACAGCCTCCCTTCCGGTCGCCTCGACCAAAACGAATACAAGAGGATGAACACGATCGCGGGGATGACCGTCAGGAGCCCGAACGGGATAAAAAGCGATCCGCCTCCCACTCGTTGCGGGAACGTAAACCAGCCTATGACTCGGGGGATGACGCCTCGGTCGGGGATGTCGGCGTCGGCAAGATGAAATCCGCCGTACACGGGGGCGGGCGAAGGCTGGATCAATAACCCGCCGCCAACGAAAAAGACCTGGTGCTTGACCCCCATATAAAGCGCGGTTGTCCAGAAGCTTAGCAGGCTCGCCATCGCCATGAGGGCGCAGAAGGCCAACCCGGCGAGACAGAGCCGCCGGCGTCGGCGCAGTTTAATAGGGTCTACGGTGCGAGCCACGACGGTATGATAACGGCCTATGTTCCCGCGATCATGTACGTGTGCAAGGGCGGCGACGATCGTAACGTCGATGAGTACATCGACCTCAACGGCGTCCGCCGGCACGAACTATTCAAGCGCGCGGTCCAGTCACTCATCGATCTGTCGCAGCAGAGAACGGACGAGCGGTCCGTACTGGAGAGCATCAGCAAACACATCGGCGTCTTCGGCGTGTGGGCCGTCGCGGATAAGTTGGGGTTTGAGTTCGAATCGACCGAGGTAAGGTAATCGGAAAGACGCACAGCATGTTGGGATCGTGGTCAATCGAGAGAATCCGCGAATACGTGTGGCATTTGGTCCACATGCCCTTTGTGCCCGAGTTTCGCGTTGCCGACCGACTCGCACCGTTTCCGCTGCCATTCGCGCCCTCGCCGACCGATGTGCGAGAATGGAAGGTCGAAATCGACCCCACGGGAACGAAGCTTTCCACACCGCTACCAGACAACGGCACGCTCCGCGTCGGGCTGCATCGTATCCTAATAGAAACAGGTATCGCGCTTACGCCGGCAACGTCGTCATGGGACCCAAGATCATGGTTCGCGCTCTATCGCTACGGAAGTGACTTCGCCGGAACCGAACCGAGCCTGCGATTCTACGGCGGCGTAACCGACAAGGATCCGCGTCACTCGGCAGTCGCTGCCGAGGAGGTTGCGACTGGAGTGACCTGCTATCTTCTTCGCGAGCATTTTGGGCTGGATCACATCGCCGACGTTTTTCCATGCATTCAGCGGGGTGAACTGGAATACGTTGATCCCGATTCCGAAGTCCGCCCCGACTACTTCTGCGAGGATGCGTCGGGGTTAACTGTAATTGCGGAAAGCAAAGGAACCGTCGGAACGAGAAGCGATATCACGCGGCAGATCGAGCCGAAGGGGTGGTCGCAGGTGCAAAATGTTCGACCGACAAGGCAGCCGTTGCGACAAACGTGCTCTCGTGTTGTTCTCGGGACGCATGTGTGTATCGCGGGTATTCATCCGAAGTCCGAGACGACGACCCTCATAAAGGACCCCGATGGTGAGCGACCCGAAGTCGCCGATGACGACGCCGACGAATTGCTTCGCGTCGCATATGCCAAGGCGTTTCGTTTCATGCAGCAAGATGCCTTCGCGGAGCGATTGCTGTTTCACCAGGAGTTGCCGAATATCGACGAGGAAGAACGACTTCCTTCATCTAACGGGATCCCATTCTTGCCGCTGAGCAAATCTCCGTTTGGAGACCTTGTCGGTCTCTACGGTCCAACCTTAAAGTCACTATTCGCGAATTCCAATCGATCGCTTCGTGCCTCAGTAATGAGGTCCCTGGTTGGATTTCGGCGCCAGCGATTAGAACTTTCCGGTCGCGGGTATGCGCTCCCGAACGGGGTAATTGTGCTCCACGACGTGGACGCCGTGGATTGGAGAATGTAGCGGGCCGGGCGCCGAGCCGGACTTGAACGCTCTTCAGCGGCTCATGGTTAATGCAAATCCGCCGGCGTCGGCGGAGTTTGACGGGGTCAACGATCCGAGCCGCGGCGGTATGATATCCTCAGACGTTTGGAGGGCGCGGACCGATGTTGACGGCATCACAAGTCAAAGAGTTGCGCGAATGCGTCCTCGCATCCCTCCGACGGCCCTGGCAGGGCGCTTGCGTGTACGTCGTTTGCGTTAACGGCCCACTCCAAGGGCTCCGAATCCGACTCGCGCCCCATCCACTCACGCCGACAATGATCGTCGGATGGTCGATGCACACCGACGCCGGCGCGGTCGTCGCGTACTATGTGGCGACGGGTGAGAAGGGAAAACTGCGATTCCGGGATTACCATCGCCCCGGCGCTACGGCGGGGGCGGGCTATCCAATTCTTGGAGCGTAGCCGACATGGACAACACCCGGCTTTGTTCGGTCATGCTCGACCATATCCGGAGCCTCGGATACAACACCGGCCGCGCGTTTTATTGCGACTTCCAGCTTGGCCTTCTGATGATCTGCCTGGACGCCGTGGATACTTTCGACGGGCACGAGTTCATCGTCCGGGCTCCGGCGAACGGCGAGTACGAGGCGGTCTGTGAGTTGGCGAAGGCCGTTGGAATCGGCTTGGAGGATGGGTAGAATGGACCCTTAAAAGAAGCAGAACAAACATTTTGAGGGGTTAAGAACATGCGCAAGAGATTCACCGGAATGGCTGGCGGTTTGTGCGTTCTCATTTTTTTATCATTGAGTACTGTGCGTGCTGATGCGCCTTCTTTCATGGGGCTAGGAGACTTGCCTGGGGGTACAATTGTAAGTAGCGCCTACGCGGTGTCGCCAGACGGAACGATTGTCGTCGGGCGAGCCGAATCGGCATCGGGCGCTGAGGCTTTTTGTTGGACTCAGGCAGGCGGCATGATTGGCTTGGGTGACTTATCAGGCGGCAATTTCTCCAGCATCGCATTGGATATCTCAGCTGACGGCTCTGCGATAGTTGGTCAGGGTCAGAGTCAATCCAATGGAAGTGCCGTTCGATGGGAGAAGGACGTTCTGAGCGATCTTGGAGCGTTGACTTTGAATGGCTACAGCGAAGCGTGGGGAGTGTCGGCTGACGGTTCGGTCGTCGTCGGCGCAACACAATCTCCATCCGCTGCAAATGATGAGGCTTTCCGATGGTCTCAAGTCTCGGGCATGGTTGGTCTTGGCTATCTCGCAGGCGGCACCAATCACAGCCTCGCATACGCCGTTTCTTCGAACGGATCGGTGATCGTCGGAGCTAGTGGTTTGCAGGCATTCCGCTGGGAAAACGACGTAATGGTCGGCCTAGGATTCCTAAACGACGGCTTCGAAAGCGAGGCACGTGACGTGTCGGACGATGGATCGGTGATTGTTGGGCGAAGCAACACTTTACCGAGCGGGGGTACACAAGCCTTTCGATGGGTCAATGGCATAATGACGGGGCTTGGAGGACTACCAGGTGAACCTGTCGGTAGTTCTGCGAAGGGAGTTTCCGCAGATGGATCGATTGTCGTGGGAAGCGCCGCAACTACATTGCCGGGTGGTGCGCGAGCGTTTATCTGGGACGCGGGTCATGGAATGAGGAGCGTACAGGACTTACTTGTGAATGGTTTTGGGCTAGACCTTGACGGTTGGTTCCTTCAGGAAGTCAATGACATCTCCGCAGACGGCATGACTCTTGTGGGGACTGCGCGAAACCCGCAAGGATTCTCGGAGGGTTGGATTGCACACGTTCCAGAGCCTTCAAGTGCTTGCCTGGCTTTTTTGATTCTCGCTATCGCTACTAATCAACGTCGCGTGAATCACCCGCAACGGGTTTGGAATAAGCCCAAGGTAGTCTCGAACGGCCTTTTCCTGCTCCGCATTAGCGCGCTGTAGACACGGCAAACCGAATCCACGGCTCACGAAGCCACTCGCAGCCGATCGTCGCCTCAGTCAATCTTTCCAGCCCGGCATAGATGGCCGCCTCCTGGCCGGCCCCGGGCATCGGGCCGGATGAAGCCTTCGCAGCAGGATGGCCGGGCACTGCGACGATACATGCGCCGGCGGGTCCATCGAGCGAACCATCACCTGGCTGACGAACTTCCGCCGGGTTGCGACCCGTCACGACCGCAACCTCAGAACACACAAGGCGTTCGTTCACGTGGCCTGTATACTCAATATAATACGACAGTTTTGAAACCGGTTTTAGTCTCTTCTGCAAAGCTTGCTTGCCGATGGAGAACTCGTTGGACAAAAAGTCGTATGGATCTCCTGAGTTTTTTTTCGCAGCGCACTCTGGTCAACAAACCCTTGTGAGCACTTGAATTGCACGAATTAGAGTCGACGATCGGTACGGCTTATGATGTGTCACGAATCGCAATTTATTCCAGCCCATTCTATTTTTTAACAGGCACTATCTTGTCCGCTTTGGAACGCTGCTCACACTTGCCGGCTTCTAGAATCCTGCTTAGCGGGCTCCTCACAACGGAACCACCAATATAAGCAGCCGCCTGCTCTGGGGAAAGTGGACTATCGCCCCTTAGGGGGTTAATGTTCTGAGCAAAAATGAACACTTGCCATTCACCAAACACTGGTTTATGCCGTTCGCTTAGCTGACCGGCCGCACGTAGCAGGTCGAAGATTCCAGAAAAGATGCCGTCTCCGGCAGCAGGGTCGCGGCCCAGCCCATTGTCTTCAAGTAATACGAGAAATGCATCACCGTCAACGCCCGGGGACCGCAAGAGAGCAAATACGTACAATTCATCGCCTGCGTAAAGTGCGCCACCGGACTTCGATAACGAAGCATTAATGTAGAATTGGTCGGTTCTTAAGACAACTTCAGCTGGCGTATCGACATTCAAGGAGTGGACAAAATCTGTATTCTGCTGAATTTCGGATACGAGTGTGCTTGTGTATATCTTCTTATCAGTTTGTCGGCGATAGATCCATTTTACGCCCATTTTATATGGACCGGAGCTTGGCATTCCTAATCCAGCTCCAGTTGGCTGGTCAAGGCCGAACTCGAAGTCAACTGTTACATCCTCTCCAAGGGTTAGTTCGGAGGGCGATTCGGGTGGCGTTATCTCTTGTCCGCGGCGGAATGGATCTTGCTCATCTGCGCAGCCAACCCTAATAGCACCGGCAGTAATCGCCGAGAGTACGCCTGCGACTGTAAAGTATTCCTTAGCACTAGCGGTCGGCGTTGGATTGCATATCTTCAGGTTTGGATCGGAGGAACCGAACTCTCCATCCACTTGAATAGAGGCCTTGCCTTTCCCTAGTGCGGCGGCGACCGCGGCCGCAATGCCACACACAATTGCGACAATCCAGGCGACGACTTTCCACCAAGGGTCATCGAATGCCAATGGACCGTACTGCCCCCTGTATGGAATTGTGGGGACGAGCTTCATCGAAAAACGTGTCGGAATCCATGGGCCAGATTCGTAGGGAGATTTGGGATCTTCGGGGTCCGCCTGACCGCGACGAGCAGATCCGATAACTGAGTGTATCGCGAGTTCCATCGCGCCGCCATCGGCCTCGCACCGGAAGACCTCGTGCATGCGGTCAAAGCTTGTCCGCGTGACAAAGATAGTCTTGATCATGCGTTTCGGCTCGCATCCCTGCAACTTGGCAATGAAAGAAATGCGTTTTTTCCCAGCGCTAGCATTCCGGAAATTGGCCGCCCAATGGATCTGGCATGACGCACCAGGTGTAAGCGATGGAATCACATGCGTTTGCAAGTCGACGTAAATGGAAGGGTCGTCGATGCCTTCGACGTATATAGTACTCCCCGAGAGCACGTCAGGGCCGGTGTTTACCAGACGGCAGGTAATATTTAGTTCAAAAATTGCAGTGTCAAAAATACCGTCAGGCAGCATTATGCTTGTAATTGGTTCGATCGCGAACGGGCGTCGCGGAATGTCAACCGGAGCAACTAGCATGATGGCACCTATGTTATCAGGATGTATGTATATCCGCCGACGACGACGCCCGCGACTGTCTCTATTATGTCAACGGGACTATATCCGGCCTTTGACTTGAGGGCCCGTGCTCGAAGGTAAAGCACCATTGAATCTGATGGGTCCATTTGAACATCTAACGTGTTGGGTCCCAAATCGTTTGGGCTACAGGTTGGAGCGGAACCCAGACCAAACTCAAGTGCGCTCGCACTGGCTCTTGGTTCGGAAACGCCGAGCGAAACTAGAAGCTCTTCCGACAGCGACTGATCCCTGATTTGTGTCCTGATGCGCACTTGCGAATGAGGAGGGTCTGATGGACGGGTAGCTACAAAGATGGGTAGTGAAGCGTAAGGAACGTCGCTCGTAACTTCGGGGAGGAATGCCGGATTAACATTTCTTTGTGCGACTTGCGGATCTTCTCCAACATGGAACTCATCCGTCGAGGGGTAACGGAGCGGTGCATCGGGGTGATCGACCTCAGCGACGATGCAGCAGTGCCCACCGATAAGTAAGGGTGGCTCCCAATGGGTAAGGCATAAGATTTCATAATGTTCCCCTGGTTCCAAGTCTACAACGGAAGTCCCGACATGTTTGACGGTCGATCTTCGCGGTGCCGTATGTGGTGGAGACACGTAAAAGCGGACTTGAGCACCTTGCACGGCGATTCCGCGCCGATGCCACACGCGCGCCCACACATAGTTTGGCAGACCCGCGATGGGGCGATTCGGGCTGGCAAGCGGATCGGAGCCGGGCACGACCCAGATATCGGGCCCGAGCCATTTGGCGCCGCCGCCCGTTCGAATCTCTAGTGCCGCGCGTGGTTCGGGGCTAATTCTTGATGTCATGGTCCTTCGTCCGAGTTATCCAATGCAATTCAATTAGACAAACTAGCCAAGTAGCGCCGCGGTCAGCGAAAATTTATCATACACACTACAACTACGCCTACAGTCGAGATTTTTTGCTGCTGGCGAACATTTGTGGGGAATTCTTGTCGGGGAGACGGCCGCCCGGGAACACAAGTCCTTGGTTTTCAACGTCCTAGGCCGACGCCAGCCGAGCTAACTGCAAAGTATGGGCGATTCCGCCCCCCAAGTCCACATTTTGTTTTCCGCTGCGCAAATGTATTTTTCCAATTCCTTTTCGCGCATACCCCGGGGCCCTGAGAACACCAAAAGGGGGCTGGGGCTGCCAGTCAAATGGCCTAAGGGGTTTTCCCTATTCTCTTAGGGTGCCGCCCGCCGCACCTCCTCCCGCCGCCGCCGCATCTCCGCGAAGGATACCCGCCGGCGATTGGGCTGGGAGATCTTCATCTCCAGCGGCTCGACGCCCTGGATGGAGGCAGCCACGGCGCAGCCGACGACGCCGTCCAGCCAATGGCTGGCGCTGCCCATCGACGCGAAGCTTTCATTCCTCCACCGTCATCCCCTAACCGATTTCCCGCCTTGGAAAAATCGTACGAATAAGTAACCTATGACCATGCAATAAGGCGCGACCGACCGAGGTGCCTACATCAGACGCTGCCTGAATATTCGCCACTCGCTGGCAAAGAAGGCGGTCGGCCGCTCTTGGGCTTGTGCCACTGTCGCGGCAGGAGCGGTTCGATCTCGCTCCACGGTTTGTCGGGAACTATCGTGAATGCCATGATATCGCCTCCGCGCTATCCGAGGCAGCGCCCTATTCATCAGCGATTCATACGGTGAAACAGTTTTTTAGGATCTTAGGAAAGGAGCAGAGTGCACAACATGGCCACCAAATCTAGAACCACGCAGGCCTATGAAGCCACCGAGATCGCCAGCGTCAGCAAGGAGTTCCGCGATAGCGTGCATAAGGTTGGGAATATTGCTATCAGGTTTGAGCGGGCGAGAAAATTCTCCCTGTCGTTCTGTCACTTGAGCCCGCTGCTACTAGTAGGTTCAATCGCTATTGGGGTATCGATGCCCAGCCCCGCATTCTCCGCTGAAAAAAAATTGCTTGCCGTAACAGAGTTTGATGTTTCTGAGAGTGTGCAGGAGCCTGACTTGGGCAGGTCGATTTCAGACATGCTGATTTCGCGCTTGGAGAATCGGTATCGAATTGTGGAACGAACGCAAATCACCAAAATCCTGGCCGAACATGATCTTGTGCTCGCTGACGTAATTTCGGATGTAGGAGCACTCAAAGGCAAGAAGCTCAGCGGTATTGATTACCTGGTTGTTGGAAACGTCGCGAGAATTGAAGGGCTTTACATTTCTGCCAGGCTGCTTGAAGTGAATTCGGGAATTGTCGTGCAGTCCGCAGACGTCTACATCGCAGACAGTGGGGCGACAAGAGCTGGTGCCGACGAACTCGCAAGTGTGCTCCAGATGTCGCGCGAAGAAAAGCTTCGCCACCTTGCAACGAAAAGCCGCGACGACCTAGTGTCCTTGGCTCGCCGGTTGGGCAAGGAAAAAGAATACGACGCTGCGATGACAGCCTATCGCACCCTACTTGACTGTCGCTTTGACGAAGAGCTACAGAAAGAGCAGATTGCGCTGGAAAAAGAGAAAGTAAAAGGCACGGTTAAGGTTATTGTGCGGGGTTCCGGCTGTGTATCACATGTCATGCGAGAATATAGATCTTACCGAAAACCCATACTACTTATTGAAGACGAGTGGAGATCCGCATCTAACGAGGCCGCGAAGCGAGCAATTACAGCATTAATCGTCTATGACGGTTTCTTGTCACTACAAGCATTTTCTCTAAAGGATAAGGAGGAATGGAAGCGGTACGTTTCGGAGTACTCCCTCATTTTAGTACTCGGCTTTAGTGGTGATGGGCTATCATACAAAAATCGCACTTGCAAAAACGTACATTCCAAGTCTTATTATGCGGCCAATGGTGATGGTATCATATTTCTTGAAGAAAAACCAGACGCTCCCGCCTCGTGCAACCTTGATGTCTTTGATGAAGTAGAGAAGCGGGTTCGCGTGCGAGCGACGATCCCTGTTGTCTTCTGGACGCGGGAGTACAAGGCCGATATTTTTGATAGCATTACCCGTGATAAGATTCGGAACAACACTTGCAAAGAGGGGAAACTAGAATTAGAGATTTCCGGGCCATACACGCTGATGAAGAAGTAATAAACTTAGGGCTTCGCGCCAAATGAGACAATCGGTCGTTTTGGTCGCTCTACACAAGAACTTCGACTGCGGTTTAAAGGTTTAAGACACTCACACACGACGGATTCGATATTCACTGCGCTCGTTCCGCCGTCGTGGTCCGGTGTCCGCAATATCGGCACTCGCGCCGTTGACGCAAATTGCCACCCCAAGCGCGGTTATAGATGACCCGGAAATGCTCACAGCCGCACTTTGGGTAGCGCAGGCCGCGCTGTTTCTGAAACTTCTCTTTAGGCTTGAGAGGGTGTGGAATCATCGCCGAACCCCCTGCAGAGTAGGCAGCTTGATTCGCGGGCGCGGAGCAGGCCTTGCATCGGCGCTGAATAGGATCGCGCCTGGATCGGCGCCACGACGGCACAGCCGACGAGGCAGTCTAGCCAGTGATTGTCACTGCCATCCGCGCAGAGTTTCCATGCTTCCACCGTCCGGCTCCAGCCCTCAGGGGAGTCGCTCACCTTACTAGATGACAATGATGCCCGGCAATCCCTCGCCTTTGTCGCGCATCGCCCTCCCCAGCGCCATGACCGTGGCCACGATGCCGTCGATCCGCTCGGTGCCCTTCTTCTTGCTGGGTCTAAGTCGAGTTCCGCATTGTCGAGGAGTGGGTCACTATTCCCTTGCCATCGCCCGCCGTTCTTCGTTCATCCGCTGCATGTCCGCGAAGCTGATTCGCTTACGTACCGGCTGGTGAATCTTCATCTCCGCCAGCTCCACGCCTTGGATGGACGCGGCGACGGCGCAGCCGACCACGCCATCCAGCCAATGGTTGTCGCTGCCATCCACCCGGAGCTTCCATTCCTCGACGGTCCGGCCCCGGCCCTCGGTGGTTACGCGATACTCGCTGGTCAGATGTTCGGCCAGGAGACGGTGTAGTTCCGGCTTGCGGCCAAAGAGCGTCAGCGCGCCCGCATCGCCCTTGGCCACGGCCAGGCGCGATTGAATGAAGCTCTTCCAGAAGTTGGTGTCGAAGATCACGTAGCGGCAGACGCGCCTGCTGGTCCCGGGTATACGCCAATTCAAACCTATCCTATCTCCCAGCTGCTTTTTGTACTCGGTGAAAGGATGGCTGGCGGCCCCGACGTAGCGCCCGTGGCTGGGCATCAGGACGTTGGCGTATTTGCTCTGCCGGCAGAATTGGTAGATCACCTGGGTCATCGGCCCCCAGTTGGCATCGATGATGCAGCGGTCAATCCGCGCAATCGTCCCGTCCTCGCGCACACACTCCCGACCAATCGTCGCGTCGGTCAATCGCTCCAGACCGGCATAGATCGCCGCTTCTTGGCCGCCTCCCGGCATGGCCTGGGCCAGGGTCCGCTGGATATCCCGCAGCGCGAAATACTGCCGCTTCTGATCGGGCTCCGTGCCATAGTCGACGATGTAGCCGGTGAAGTCCTGCCCCCAGGCGACGACCATGTAGAAGAGCGCCTTGCCCTGGACATCGACGAACATCGTGAGGCTCGTGGCCTCCTTGGGAATTATCCCGCGTTTCATCCTGTTGACCTTGGCGGCGATCTGGTCGGCGGTGAGCAGATCGACGTCGACCTCGTCTTCGGGCAGCGGCTCATTCTGATACTCGGCGCAGAACGCCGCCTCGCCCCGGCCCAGCCGCAGGTTCATGGCATGCTGGAGGGCCGACAATTCGCCAGGCTCGTAGCGCTGCGGCCAGGAGACGACCGCGCCCTCATCCATCGCCGCGCGGTGGGCGCTGTAAAACTCCGTCGCCGCGGCGAGGCCTTTTTCCGTCCGCATGCCCTCCTTCCACAACTCCCCGTACTTGGACCAGAGTTTCTCGTTCGTGGGGAAGGCATAGACCATTTTTGTCCTCTCCCCCTGCCATTGCGGGTGCAGATCCCGGTTGAGGATGCGGTCGGCCAGGTCATCCGGCCGCACGACGGTCAGGGTCATGAGGCCGGCGATCTTCTTGCCGGGACCGGCCAGACCCAGGATGGCCCCGGCGAGGATGCGCTCTCGCGTGGCGCACTGGGAGGGTGACTTCGCCGATTCATCCGTCTGCGGGTCATCGATCAGGACCAGGGAGGGCCGAATCGCCGCGCCATCCACCCGCTTGTGTTTCATCCCG